>NCRB01000002.1 GCA_002894665.1 Salinivenus iranica | reverse complement strand
GGAGTGGGGCGGGTTCGACCAACGGACGAGCAGGACGTGGCCGACCAGGGCCAGGGCAGACGCAGCGACCGCCCCACTCCCGACCGTCCACCCAAAGAGCCCGGCCCCGAGCCCAAACAGCAGGGCCCACCAGAGCGGCACGCCAAACATGCCCACGGCGAACTTGAGCGAGGCCGTAAACGGCGCCTCGTCCACCCGTTGCATCAGGGTGCTCGTGAGCCACAGCGGGCCGGCGTTCAGGGGGCTGAGGGCCCAGACCATCGACTCCAGCCACGGGCGGTGCGTGTCCTTGGGTGGGAGCGTGTCCGGAGCCTCCAGGGCCTGCGTCATCTCCGAGAACGAGAGCCCCTCGGTGTGCCGGTTGATTCGGGCCACGCGCTCGCGGTAGTCGTCCGTCTTTTCGGGGATCAGCATGCCGTCCTTCATCGCAGCCGCGAGATCATCGCGAAGGGCGTTCATGCCCGTGGCTGCGTCGTTGCGGTACCGCTCCATGTACGCGGACGCCGGGAGTGGTTCGCCAAAGACGATGGACACTTTAAAGCCCGGGCGGCAAAGGTGGTAGTAGTTGAGGCCGACGGGCACGAGCTGGACCTCCTGATCGGGCGGCGCCTCCGCCTGGGTGGTGAGGGCCAGTCGGGCGCTCCCGCGGCTCAGGGGCCGGAGGTAGTAGGTGTGGGCGTGCTCGGCCTCCGAGAACATGACCACCGAACCGCCCTGGGTGAGGTGTTCTCGCTGATCGGCGAAGACGTCTTTGTTTTTGGCCACCTTCTTGAAGCCATCCCGGCGCCGGTAGACCGGTTCCATGTGCAGCGCGTCCAGTACCCAGTCGAACGGCGTTCCGAAGACGGACGCGCGGCTCAGGAAGGTGAGCTTGACGGGGGAAAAGATGCCCACCAGAAGGGCGTCGAGGAAGGCGTTTTGATGGTTGGGCGAGAGGATGCAGGGTTGATCCCACGCCACCCGGTCCCGGCCGCGCACCTCCACCCGGCTGAACATGAACCAGCTCGTCACGCGCACGAGCATCGCCACGAGGTGGTAGAACAGGCGCTTCATGGGAGGGCAGGGGGGAGTGCAAAGGGATCGGCGATTGGGGGAGGGGTCACAACATTCCCCGCAGAATGAAAAGGCGAATCCGGACCGAATGTGCCGGATGCCCCCTGCCGGGCCTGGGCTCCGCACCTGTAGCGGAGGGGCCTGTCCAGCACGCGGGGGACGAGGCGGAGGGGAATGAGCGGGACGATTATGCCAAACGAGCGTCCACGGTGGTGAGCAGGGGGCCGAGTTCGGACATGGAACGATTCCTTGCCCTCCTGGGCGGAGCCGCACAGGTGCGACCCCGATCATAGGCGGCACCGTGCCGAAAAACAAGATCCGACAGGCGGCCCAAAAATCGTTGATCGGGGGCGACCAGGCGGACGACAGTTGTTACGTTCCTTCTATTCCTCTTTTGTAGCAGAAAACAACGAATATCGGTCCCGCTCATGCTGTATAATCATTGTCGTCGTTGCTTCACGCACCTCCACAGGCCCTCTTCATAAGCATTCTCTCGCGTCCTGAAGCCGCATCCACCAGTGCCCCCATCATCGGGGCCAGCGCTCTCTCCGCTTCCAGCCGGAGCGTGCCTTCTCACGCATTCGAAAACAGCATATTCCGGATTCACATCCTCGGGAGCCCGCGGCATCGTCGGGGGATGCCCGCGAACGGTTTATTTTGCCTTGTCTGCCGGTGCCCATGCTTGCGCCCATGCTTCTCTTGATGTCCCTCCTTTGTGTTGCCCCAACCGGAACTGGTCCCGAGGCATGCGATCGGGGGCCGGGCCCCGCCGACGCACCGCCTGCACTGTCCTCGCTCCTCCACTCTGTGCCCGCTGATTCTCTCCAAGAACCGTCCCCCGCGCTCTCTCCGACCGAGGTCGTCCGCCTACAGGTGGAGGCGCTCGGCGACAACGACACCCCACGCGAGGATGCGGGAATCGAGGCGGCCTTCCGCTTCGCATCACCGGCCAACAAGCGAGCGACCGGGCCCCTCCGTCGCTTCCGCCGACTGTTCGACACGCCGGCCTACGGACCGATGATTGACCACGACGGCGCCACCTACAGCCCGCCTCACGTTGAAGAGGACAGGGCGCAGATGGGGGTGATCCTGACCACCAACGAAGGCATCCGCGTGGGCTACCTGTTCCAGCTCTCCAGGCAGTCCGACGCTCCACGCGAGGACTGCTGGATGACCGATGCGGTCCAGCGCGTTCCCGTCGAGAACATTCCCACCCAACGAATCTGAACATGGGCCTTCGAGACGGGAGGACCCGGCCCCCGCCTCACAGTTGTTACATTACCACTACTCCTCTGAGAGAGCGGACAATGAGGGAAATCAGCCCATCCGGGCTCGTGCAAGCATTCAGAACGCTCGAATAGCGCGCACTCGCAATTCGCCGATGCACCGGAGACATTGCCCTCGGCGGTTCCGGCCCCGACCGGAGAACAACACAAGGCGTGCGGATTCCCCGGACCGGGCCGCCGAGTACAACCGCTACTCCCCACGTTGCCGCGGCAACGGTACGTAGCGCCACCGTCCCGTTCTTCCTTCTGCTTTTCTTCCCCAACCGTTCAATGAGTGCACGCCCTGAGTCTCTCGCCGACGTTACGGACATCGACTGCACGGGTCAGGTGGCCCTCGTCACCGGCTCTACGAGCGGCATCGGCCGTGTGGCGGCACATGCGCTGGGGCGGCTCGGGGCCGAGGTGATCGTGCACGGCCGCGACCGTCAGGCGGGAGAGGCGGTCGTGGAGGGCATCCGCGAGGAGGGGGGGACGGCCACGTTCGTCGCGGCCGACTTCACGAAAACCGGAGAGATTCGGGCGTTGGCGGCGGCCGTTCGGGCAAACACCAACGGCCTCGATCTTCTGCTTAACAACGCTGGGGGACTGTTTCGGCAGGGCCACCGTGTGGAAGGAATTGAGCGCACGTTCTACGTGAATCACCTGGCCCCATACCTGCTGACTGCCGCCCTGCTCGATCACGTGCGCGAGGGCGCCCGCATCGTCACGACCGCCTCCGATGCCCACCGCGGCGCCCAGTTCGACCTCGATCGTGTGCACACCATCGACGGATATTCCGGAATGGGGGCCTACGCTCATTCGAAGCTTGCAAACGTACTGTTTGCGTCGGAGCTGGCTCGCCGCCTGGAGTCGGCGGGCCGCCCCGTCGTGTCGAACAGCGTCCACCCCGGATTCGTCCCCGGAAGCCAGTTTGGGCGGTTCCTGCCCGGGCCGCTCTCGGGGCTGTTTCGAATGCTCGGGGGGGTGCCGGGGACGTCTTCGGTGGCCGACGGGGCCGCGGAGCTTCTGCACGTGGCCCTCTCCCCGGATACGGCGGGCGTCTCGGGGCGGTACTTTTCGGGACAGTCCCCCGCCTCGCCGTCGAACGCCGCACAGGATCCCGGGGCCGCTGCGCATCTATGGGATCGGAGCGCGGAGATGTTGGACATCCAGGTCCCGCTGGGCGACGTCGGGGCGCGCCGGGGCCCGTAGGCGCGAACGAGGTCCTGAGTCCCCTTCGGCGAATCACAGACCCAGATTCTGTAGTGGACACGCCCAGGGGTGTGGGGGGGCGTGTAACGTATTGGGTGGGCCTGCCGGGGCAGGGGCTCCTGTTACGAGCCCTTCTCAACTCTCCGCGGACGGACAGGTGTGGGTGCTTCACAGAATACTTGTTCTCCGCACCGACAGAGAGGCAGCGCGGACGACCGTGGGAGCCGCGGTCGATTGCGGGTGTCCGGGGCCGCTGCCCGCTCGCTCATTGACCTTCTCTTCAGATGACACGATCTCCTACGGTCCTCGTCGTTGGGGGCGGCGCCACCGGCACTGGCATTGCCCGCGACCTTGCGTTGCGCGGGGTAGAGGTGTTGCTCGTGGAGCGACACGGGCTCTCCAGTGGAGCCTCCAGCCGCTCTCATGGCCTGCTCCACAGCGGGGCCCGCTACGCGGAGGCCGATGCGGTGGGGGCGGAGGAGTGCATCGCGGAAAATCGGACCCTTCGTTCCATCGCCGGGGCGTGCATCCGCAACACCGGCGGCCTATTCGTTCAACTGGCCGGCGATGACCCGGAATACTTCGAGGAGAAGCGGGCCGCCTGCGATGCGATTGGAATCGAGACGGACCTGCTCAGCGCGGCGGAGGCCCAGGCGCGCGTGCCGGATTTATCGGATGCGGTAGAGCGGGCAATGTGGGTGCCCGACGGGGTGATCTATCCGTCGCGCCTCAGTGCCGCCAACGCCGCCGACGCCGAGGCCCACGGTGGGTTTGTTCGGCCGCACGCGCCTCTCGAAGACCTGGTCGTTGAAGGGGGGCGAATCGTGAAGGCGAGGATTGGTGGAGCGGTCGACACGACGGTCGAGCCTGCGTACGTCGTGAACGCGACGGGGGCCTGGGCGGGATCGGTGGGGGCGATGGCTGGCGTTTCCGTGGAGATGGCGCCGTCGCGGGGCGTGATGATTTCGGTGGAGTACGACGGCCTGGGCCCGGCGCTCAATCGATGCCGCGACCCGGACGACGGAGACATTGTTGTGCCGCACGACGGGGAGGTGGTGCTCGGCACCACGAGCGTGCCGGTGTCGGACCCGGACGATTATGAGAAGGCCGAGTGGGAGGTGGACGTGTCCTTCCGGGAGTGCGCCGCGATGCTGCCCCCTGTGGCTGACGCCCCGACGGTACGCACGTGGTGGGGCGTGCGGCCGCTGTACGCCCCGGATGAGAAGAAGGGCGAACGACGCGGCATCTCGCGGGGGTTCTTCACCCTGGACCACGCCGCCGACGGGGTCGACAATTTCGTCAGCGTCGTTGGCGGCAAGCTGACAACCTACCGTCAGATGGCCGAGGCGGCCTCCGACCTCGTCTGCAACAAGCTGGGCGTAGAGGAAGCGTGCGAGACGGCCACTCGCCCGCTCCCGGGAGCCGATCAGCCCGACCAACTCGATGCGTTCGTTGCGGCCTATGACGGGCAGGGGCCGACCGATGCAGGTGTCGTAGAGCAGGGCTGACGAGCGGCGGATCTGGTGTCGCGGCAGGGCCTCACAAACGAGGCCGCACGAACGGGGCCTGCGGCCGATCCGTGTCTTGATTTCGGCCCGATGTCCCGCCGTTGGGGAGCGGGGACCACGATTGCCCCCGACGCGCTGGCGCGGGCCCGGCCGCACCGGTCATTCGGCGGCGTCGTCCGCCTGTCCGGAGGGCGCGTCTTCAGCGTCGGCCAGCACCTCCTCTTTCACCCCTTCCAGCACCGCCAGCGCGGCCTCGCGGTCGTCCGGCAGGTCCGGGTCCTCGAACACGACCTCCTTGATCGCCCCCAGCGCCCGGTTCTCCGGGCCCTCCAGGCGGGCCTGCATCGTCTCAAACAGATCGCCGCGGCGAAGGGCCTCGTCCTTGATGTCCATGAGGTAGTCGAAGGCCGCATCGTGCTCGTTGGCAATCTCGCCGTCGAGGATGGCCTCGCGGATCCACGTCTTGGCGATGCCTACGGCCACCCCCTCCTCGATCCCGAGCGTCTTCATGATCTCGTACCCGTCCACCGGCGGCTCAAAGTTGCGGAGGCGGTCCTTCTCCTCCACGATCCGCATCTTCTCCTCCACCCGATCGAAGGCGCGCTGGTACCGCTCGCGCCGGTTCGGGTTGTTCGAGGTCACGTCTGAGCGGACCAGCGTCATGAGGTCGTCGATGTCGTCGCCCGCCTCGTAGAGCAGGCGGCGGACGGCGGAGTCGGTCACCTCCTCGTCGGCCAGCGCGATGGGGCGCAGGTGCAATCGGACGAGTTTCTGCACGTAGTCCAGTCGCTCGTCGGTGGGCAGGCGCCACTTGCGGAAGAGATCGGGAATCATGCGGGCGCCCACGTCCTCGTGGCCGTGGAAGGTCCAGCCGCTGTCCGGGTCGAAGCGCTTGGTCTTCGGCTTGGCGATGTCGTGGAGGAGGGCCGCCCACCGAAGCCAGCGGGTGTCCTCGCCGGGGCGGTCCGAGGTCCGCTCGGCGAGATTGTCGAGCACCTCCAGCGTGTGGTAGAAGTTGTCCTTGTGGTCGCAGCCGTTGACCACGTCCACGCCCTTCAGGCGCTGGATTTCGGGCATGACGTGGGGCAGGACGCCGGTGGCCTCCAGCTTTTTGAAGCCGATGGAGGGGGTGTCGGCCTCCAGGATCTTGTGGAGCTCCTCGGTGATGCGCTCCTGGCTCAGGATCTCCACGCGCTCGGCCTGCGTGCCCATCGCCTCGAAGACGCGGTCCGACAGCCAGAACTCCAACTGGGTGGCGAAGCGGGCGGCCCGGATCATGCGGAGGGGGTCGTCCTCGAAGGTGTCCTCCGGGTCGAGCGGCGTGTCGATGAGGCCCCGCTCCAGGTCGCGCCGCCCGTCGAACGGGTCGATGAGATCCCCGAAGCGATCGGGCGTGAGGTGAATCGCCATCGCGTTCACCGTAAAGTCGCGGCGGTACTGGTCGTCCTCCAGCGTGCCGGCCTCTACCTTTGGTTTCCGCGAGTGGGAGCGATAGCTTTCTGTGCGGGCGGCCACGAACTCCAGGACGAGGGGGGCGTCGGGGTGGTTGTCCGGAAGGGCGTCCGCGGCGGGGAGTCGGATCGCCGCGGTGCCGAACTTGGGGTACACGTGGGCGGTGTAGCCCCCAAGGGCCTCGGCCACGGCTTCGGCCAGCGCGATCCCCGTGTCGGCCCCCACGGTCACAAAGTCGAGGTCGGTGGTCGAGCGTCCTAGGAGCACGTCGCGCACCATGCCGCCCACGGCGTAGGCCTCGATGCCTTCCTGCACGGCCACGCGCCCAATGGTGCGCAGCACCTCCTCGTAGGGCACCTCGTCCAGGAGGGGGGCGAGCGAGTCGACGTCCGTGTACGAAAGGGCCTCCGTCATGCCGCCGCGGGCGTAGTGAAAGCGAATGCGTCGCGGTACGTACAGACGCCCGTCGTCGCCCGTTCGTTCGGCGGGACGTTTTCGCTCGCATTTCGCCGGGCTACGCGGCGGAGCCGGAGGACGAACGACGGGAGGTACGAAGCGGCTCGATGTGCTGGAGGGCGTCGGCCTCGGTTTCGACAAACACGACCTGCCCGTCGCGGGCCAGCCGCTCGATGTATTCGCGCAGGCCGGGGTGGGTGTGATGGCCGCCGTTGACGAACACGCAACGGGCGGGCTGCGCGTGCAGCAGGTGTGTGACGGCGTAGTACAATGGCCCCACCGCGTCCTCCTCGATCAGGTGGAGGTCCGGGTACACGACCAGGGCCACGAATCCCTCCGGCACGGTGGTCAGGTCGTCGGGGAGGGGAGCGAGTTCCCGTCGCACCTCGTCCCGGGACACGGTGTCGGTAAGGTCAATGCGCAGGTGCGGAGGGGACGACTGGAGGCGGTACTGAATCATAGGAGGAACGCAACGGACGAGGCGGGGGACTTACCCCCCGCGAGCATCGATTGACCACGTGTCGACGACGGCGTCATCGTCTATGACGTGGATCTGGTTCTGATTGTTGAAGGTAACGCAGGCGTGGTTGGGCACGATCTGAAGACGATCGCCGACCGATAAATGATCTGGATGGACGCCGTCCAGCCACCCGTGTTCCTCCGACAGGTGGGCAAGCCGGAGCTCCGGGTGGGCCTGCCGGCTGTGCGTGGGCGCAAGCACTGTGCCGTATCCGTCCGTTCCGTAGCCCGTGTCCGTGGTGAACACCTTCTTCCCGGCGTCCACGAAGGCGCGGGCGGGCCCGTCCGGCTTCTCTTGCACGCTCACCACCGTGGTGCACACGGTGAGGGCGCAGGCGTCGAGCGACGCGGCGCCGAGGGCCACCTGCATGGCGTCGTTCACCACGTAGTTGCCGGGGCGGATCTCCGTCACGCGGAAGCCCTCGTGCTCTGCGTTCTCAAACGCCGCCATCGTGGGCGTAGAGCCGATGCTGATCTCGAACGCGTCTGGCGTGACGCCCGTCCCTTCCGCATCGGCCAGCGCGGCGGCCACCGACAGCATGCGGTCGCGCTCGTGGCGGGCCGATTGGGCCAGCGCCTCGGCCTCGGTCTGAGTGTCGGCGGGGCCGTTGTAAGCCTGCCCGGCGTGGGTCAAAATGCCGGCAAGGTGGAGTTCCTTCGCCCCGGCAATGGCGCGCGCCACCCGCACGGCCTGGGCGTCGTCGGACCAGTGCACGCCGCAGCGCCCGTGCCCCACGTCCACCTCCAGGAGCACGTCGACGGGGGCGCGGGCCGGATAGGCCGCCGCGGCCTGCTCCGCCCCCGCCAGGGTGTCGACGGTAAACGAGAGCGTGGCGTCGTCGCGGAGGTGCCGCAGGCGCGCGTGCTTGTCGCGGCCCGTGACGGGGTAGGCCACCCGCACGTCGGAGACGCCGGCCTCGACGAAGGTTTCGGCCTCGGCCACGGTGGCGACGGTCAGCCCCTCGGCCCCTCGGGCCCGCTGCCGCCGGGCGAGGGCGACGGACTTGTGGGTTTTGATGTGGGGGCGCAGCGCCACGTTGTTCGCCTCGGCGGTCGCCTGCATGCGGTCCAGGTTGCGGTCCAGGCGCGGACGATCCACGAGGAGGGCGGGCGTGGGGAGGTCGTCGAGCGTCATACGGTCAAAGGTTATCGATTGCGTGTGGGCACGACACGGGCGTCGGTGATTCGGTCGTTCACGCGGAGCCGATCGACCACGTCCATCCCGTCCACCACGCGCCCGAACGAGGTGTAGTTGCCGTCCAGGTGCGGCTGCATGCTGTGCGGCACGAAGAACTGGCTCCCTTCCGTATCCGTCCCGGCGCTGGCCATCCCGAGGGTGCCGCGGCGGTGCCCGATGCGCGTACGTTCGGTGCGGAGGAAGAATCCCGGGCCGCCGAAGCCGGTGCGCCGGGCAAAGTCGCCGCCCTGCACCACGAAGTTGGGCACTACGCGGTGGAACGGCACGCCGTCGTAGCGGTCCTCGCGGGCAAATCGCGTGATGGCCTGGACGGTTTGCGGGGCCTGCTCCGTGTTCAATTCGAGCGTGAGGGAGCCCCGGGTCGTTTCCAGCACGAGGCGCGGGTGGGGCCCCAGGGATTGGAGGGCGTCCCAGTCGAGAGGCGGCGTGTCCGGCAGCGGGGTGGGGGCAGCCGTAACGGTCGTGTCGAGGGCCGTGGAGAGGCCCTGCGCCGCGGCCTGTCGGACGGCGTGGTGAGGATGGGGGAGGGCGTCTCGGAGAACGGGTTCGGCGGGGGCTCCGCCCAGGGTGCCGAGGGCCCCGAGGATCGAGGTCATGCCCTCCAGGTCGTCGGGCGTGGCGAGCGTGCGGTAGACTGAGGCGAGGGTGTCGGCGGCGCCCAGGGGAGCGAAGGCCGAGTCGGCCAGGAGGGGGGCGGCGCGGTAGAGGAGGGCCGGGTCGCCGCGCCGCGCCGCCGTTGTGAGGCGGCGGAAGGTGGCCGAGGCGTTGTCCGGACGCCTCCGATCCCAGCGCGCCCCGAGGGCCTCCACCGCCCCGGCGGCCACGCGCACGTCGTCGTGCCGGAGGGCCGCATCCAGGAGCGTATCGGCCCGTGCCGTGTCGAGCGGGGCCAGGGCGGGCAGGGCCGCGGCGTAGGGGACGGGCCCCCGCTCGGCCCGCCAGTCCTCGACGGTGCGAAGGACGAGGGAGGACCGTCCGTTGTGGGCAAGGCCGCGCAGCAGCGGGGCGATGATCCGCCACCGGTCGGGGTTCGCGTTGAGCCAGTTCGCGACCGTGCGCGTGTGTCGGGGCGACCACTCCGCGCCGGCGAGCGTCTCGGCGGCGGTGCGGGCCACCAGGGGATGGTCGTCGTCCAGGGCCGAGAGGAGGGACGAGCGGGCCGGGGGCGACGAGAGGCGGGGGGCCAGGGCACGGGCGGCCTCAACACGCGTGCGCCAGTCGGGGGCCGAGCGGAGCCAGTCCACAATCCGGCGGGAGTCGGTGGAGTCCTCCGCGTGGCCCAGGGCGCGGAGCAGGTGCATCGCGGCGGGGTCGTTGAGGGAGTAGCCGTCGAGGGCCGTGCGGATCGGCCCGAGGCGGTTGGTGGCGAGCTCCTCGAGGCGACCGAACGCGTAGGCGGCGTTGCGGCGCGCCCAGTCGTTGGGGGCCGTCAGGTGCTCGGTGAGCCAGTCGGTGCCGGTCGAGTCGGTTCTCCCCCGCATGCCGTAGCGGGCCAGGGCGAGGGCCACGTCGGCGTCGCGCTCCGGGGGAAGACCAATGTCGAGCAGGGCCCGCAGCGAGGACTCGTCGCCCGTTCGGCCGAGGGCGTGGATGAGGAGGCGCTGCATCTCGGGGTGGCGCTCGAACCGGAGCGTCTCCAGCAGCGCCTCGGCCGCGGTGGCCGTAGGCATTTGGGCCAGGGCAAAGGCCGCGTCGGTGCGGACGGCGGGCACGCCGTGCCCCAGCAGGTCGGTGAGGGTGGGGATCGCGGTGGTGTCGGGGATGGAGGCGAGCCCGAACGCGGCGCGCGCCTGGACGCTTGGGGTGTCGGACGCGAGGCCGCGGCGGAGGGCGGCGGTGTCGCGGGCCGTTTGGGCCTCCGCCAGGGCCTGCAGGGCGGGCCGAGACAGCAGCTGGTCGGCCGGGCGGTCGGGGAGGGGCTGGCCCGCGGCCGGAAAGGCCCAGAAGACGAGAAGGACGAACAGCCACGCACGCATGGGACCGAACGGTGAATGGGGAAGAGACACACGTCCGGGAAGGTAGGACGTAGCGTCCGGAACGTCGACCGTGGGGCCCGTGCAGGCCCCAAATAGCAAACGCCCGACGGCGGGCGGCCATCGGGCGCAGGAAAGAAAAGCTGGGGAAGGGGGGCTACGACCGGCCGGACCCCACCTGTCCCATCGCCACGCGGGCGCGATTTCGGGCGCGCTCCAGGGCCTCCTCGGCCTTCTCCCGCGCCTCGCCCTGCACGCCGTTCTCGAGGCGACGGAGGGCCCGCTTCTCGGCGTTCTCGGCGCGTTCCACGTCGATTTCGGAGGCGGGCTCGACGGTTTCCGCCAGCACCGTCACGTTGTTGTCGACAATCTCCAGGAAGCCGCCGCTGGTCGCAAACACGATCCGGTCGTCGTGCATGTCGGCGTACTCGTGGGCGGCCGTCGTCTTCACGATGAGCGGCCCGATGTCGAACGCCGCGATCATTGGGGCGTGGTTGTTGCGGACCTCGAACGATCCTTCCACGCCCGGTGCTCGCACGCCGTTGGCCGAGCCCTCGAATGCCCGGCCGTCCGGGGTCACGATGTCAACGCTCAGTTCGTCTGCCATGAGGCAAGGTCGATATTCGAGTTGCGAAAGTCGAATGCATGGCGCCTCCCGGGGGCCCGTGGTTCGCCACCCGCACTCCGAAACGAGTTATTCGTCTTCGAGCATCTTCTCCCCCTCCTCGATGACCTCGTCGATCGGTCCCTTCAGCAGGAAGGCCCGCTCGGGCAGGTGGTCGAGTTCGCCGTCGAGGATCATGCGGAAGCCGCGGATGGTCTCCTCAATGGGCACGTACTTGCCGGGCTGGCCGGTAAACTGCTCGGCCACGAAGAACGGCTGGCTGAGGAAGCGCTGAACGCGGCGGGCCCGGTTCACGGCCTGCTTGTCCTCGTCCGACAGCTCGTCCATCCCCAGGATGGCGATGATGTCCTGGAGCTCCTCGTAGCGCTGCAGGATCTCCTTCACCTCCTGGGCGGTGTCGTAGTGCTCCTTGCTGAGGGCCCGCTCGTTGAGCATTTGACTGTTGGAGTCGAGCGGGTCGATGGCCGGGTAGATGCCCTGTGTGGCCAGCTGTCGCGAGAGCACCGTCGTGGCGTCAAGGTGGGCAAAGGTAGTCGCCGGCGCCGGGTCCGTCAGGTCGTCGGCGGGCACGTACACGGCCTGGAACGACGTAATCGACCCCTCCTGGGTGGAGGTAATGCGCTCCTGTAGGTCGCCCATCTCGCTGGCGAGCGTCGGCTGGTACCCCACCGCGCTCGGCATCCGGCCCATGAGCGCCGACATCTCGGAGCCCGCCTGAACGAAGCGGAAGATGTTGTCGAGGAAGAAGAGGACGTCGCGGCCCCCGAGGTCGCGGAAGTACTCGGCAATCGTGAGGCCGGTCAGCCCCACACGGGCCCGCGCTCCGGGCGGCTCGTTCATCTGGCCGAAGACGAGGCTAATGTTGCTCTCCTCGTGCATCGCTTCGAGGTCGACCTTGTCGAGGTCCCATCCGCCCGCCTCCATCGACTCCATGAACTCCTCGCCGTAGCTCATCACGCCGGCCTCCAGCATCTCGCGGAGCAGGTCGTTCCCCTCACGCGTCCGTTCGCCGACGCCCGAGAAAACCGACAGCCCCTCGTGGGCCTTGGCAATGTTGTTGATGAGCTCCATGATGAGGACGGTCTTCCCCACACCGGCCCCCCCGAAGAGGCCGACCTTTCCGCCCTTCGGCACGGGCTGGATCAGGTCCATCACCTTGATGCCGGTTTCCAGCATCTCCTGCGAGCCGGCAAGCTGGTCGAACGACGGAGGGTCCTGGTGAATGGCCCGGTGTTCGTCCACGTCCGGGGCCGGCAGGCCGTCGATCGGCTCCCCGATCACGTTGAAGAGGCGCCCCCGGATTTCCTTCCCGATGGGGACACTGATGGGGGTGCCCGTCGCGATGATTTCCTGATCGCGCTGCAGGCCGTCGGTGGAGTCCATGGCGATGGCCCGGACGCGACGCTCGCCCAGGTGCTGCTGCACCTCCAGGACCAGGTCCCCGCCCCCGTCGCGCTCCACGCGGAGGGCGTCCAGAATATCCGGAACGTCGTCCTCCGAGAATTCGGCGTCGACCACCGGGCCGACAATCTCGACAATTTTTCCTGTTGCTTCGTGCTCTCCTACTTCCATAGAACCGTGCGTTGTTCGATGCTTGGCGGTGCCAGAAGGGCGGCGCGGCGCAGGGACGCACTGGGCATGGTGACGCGTACGTCCGGGCAGACTGCGCGAAATGTAACCTAATGCGCAGGAAGGGAAGTTACCGACGAGGCCGGGGAGATTTTCTGGGTCGTGCCGCAAAGAATCCGGGAATTTCGATGCGGCCCCCGGTTCGTTTTCGTGGATGGGCTTTCCTACCTTGGAATGCCACCGGAAATGTCTCTTCTCGCGCGACGCTCCTCGTACATGTGTCGGCCCATGCGGTTCGTTCTTGCCTTCTTCGCGCTCCTTCTTCTCCTGAGCGGCGGGCCCGCCGGGGCCCAGGACGAGGAAGGAGCGGATCTGCCCACCATCGACGAGAAGACGGAGGGCATGGAGCAGATCGACGGCTACGTCCCCGTCTACTGGGACGCGGACACCGGCACCCTGTGGCTGGAGGTCTCCCGCTTCGATACGAACTTCCTCTACGTCTCGTCCCTTCCCACTGGACTTGGGTCCAACCCGGTGGGCCTCGACCGCGGCCAGCTCGGCAGCCAGCGCGTCGTCCGATTTGAACGAACGGGGCCGAAGGTGCTCCTCGTGGAGCCCAATCTCGACTACCGCGCAACCACCGACAATCCCGAGGAGCGGGCGGCGGTGCGGGAGGCCTTCGCCCCCGGCGTGGTGTGGGGCTTCGAGGTCGCCGCGGAGGCCGAGGCGAGCGACGCGGTGCTGGTGGACGCGACGGACTTTGTGATGCGGGATGCGCACGGCGTCGTACAGCGGCTGAAGGAGACGGGGCAGGGCACCTTCTCGCTCGATCGGAGTCGCAGCGTCCCGCACCTTGCGAACACGAAGGCCTTCCCGCAGAACACGGAGCTGGAGGCCCGCCTGACGTTCACGACGGAGGACGCGCCCGGAGAGTACGTGGAGGACACCGCCGCGGACCCGCAGGCCGTCACGCTCCATGTCCGCCATTCGCTGGTGCAGTTGCCCGATACGGCGGACTACAGCCCCCGCCGCTTCGACCCGCGCTCCGGCCTCTTCTACACGAGCTACCAGGACTACGCCACGCCGGTGGGCGAGTCGATGGATCGCCGCATGGTGAACCGGCACCGCCTGCAGTGTGCCACGCCGCCCGGAACGGACGGCCTGTGCGAGCCCGAGGATCCGATCGTCTACTATCTCGACCCGGGCACGCCCGAGCCGGTTCGCAGCGCCCTGCTCGACGGCGCGCGCTGGTGGGCCGAGGCGTTCCGCGCCGCCGGCTTCGAAAATGCGTACCGTGTGGAGGTGCTCCCCGACAGCGCCGACCCGATGGACGTACGCTACAACGTGATTCAGTGGGTCCACCGTCGCACGCGGGGCTGGAGCTACGGCGCCTCCGTCACCGATCCCCGCACCGGCGAAATCCTGAAGGGCCACGTCACGCTCGGCTCGCGGCGCGTGCGGCAGGACTACCTGCTGGCCGAAGGCCTGCTTGCGCCCTACCAGGGCGAGGCCGCCAACGGCCTGCCCGCCGCGGAGGACCCGATGCTGGAAATGGCCCTCGCCCGCATCCGCCAGCTGTCGGCGCACGAGGTGGGGCACACCCTCGGGCTCGCGCACAACTTTGCGGCGTCGGTGGACGGGCGCGCCTCGGTGATGGACTACCCGGCGCCGCTGGCCCGCGTGCAGGGCGACTCGATCTCGCTCGGCGAGGCCTACGCGACCGGCGTGGAGGCGTGGGACAAGATCGCGACCCGCTACGCCTACGCCCGCCCCGATGAGGGGCAGTCGGAGGCCGACCTGCTCGACAGCATCCTCCAGGACGCGCAGGCGCAGGGGCTTCGCTACGTGACCGACCGCGACGCCCGCCCCGCCGGGGCCGCCCAGCCGGAGGGCAACCTGTGGGACAACGGCACCGACATGGTCGACGCGCTGGAGCGGGAGATGGACGTGCGCCAGGTGGCGCTCGACCGGTTCGGGGAGGCGGTCATTCGGCAGGGCGCGCCGATGGCCACCCTGGAGGAGACGCTCGTGCCGCTCTACCTGCGCCATCGCTACCAGGTGGCGGCGACGGCCAAGCTTGTCGGCGGCGAGAGGTACGACTATGCGCTGCGCGGCGGCGAGGGGCGCCTTGGGGATCCGGTCCCGGCTGCTCAGCAGACGGCTGCCCTCGACGCCCTCCTCGAAACGATTACGCCGGCGGCCCTCGCCCTGCCCGAAGCGGCCCGCGAACGCATTCCCCCGCGCCCGCCGGGGCACCCGCCGAACCGTGAGCTGTTTGAGGGGCGGACGGACCCGGTTTTCGATGCCTACGCCCCCGCCGAGGTCGCCGCGTCGATGACGCTGGAGGCCCTCGTGGAACCCGAACGGGCGATGCGCCTCGTCGCACAGCAGGACGCGAGCGCCGACCGCCCCGGACTGCTAGATGTGCTGGAGCGCGTGACGGACCATGTGTGGCGGCGTGCGGTTCCGGACGATCCGTACCGGGCCGAGATCCAGCGCACCACGCAACAGGTGTGGACGGATGTGCTCCTTAGCCGCGCCGGGCACACCGAGGGGGCGCCGGCGGTGCGGGCCCGCATCGAGCAGCACCTGCGCAATCTGCACGACTGGCTGGCCGATCATCCGGGCGAGGGGGCGGAAGTTCAGGCCCACCGCACGGCGCAGCGCCGCGCCATCGATCGCTTCCTGACCCGTTCGGACGAGACGTCGTCGCCCCCCTCAACCCTCGACGCGCCGCCCGGCTCCCCGATTGGGCACTCCGGGCCGGCCTACCGGCAGCGACAGGCCCAGCGCCGCGCCTGGATGGACGTGTGGGCCCCGCCCCGATGGCGCTGTGAACAGGTGCGCCCGTAGCCGCCCCCTGCCGCCGATGACCTCCGGCTCTCCGTAGACCGACTGGGGGATCGGGATCGTGCTGGGAGGGACGTCTTGGCACGACAATTTCGGGTGCGTCCCCTCGCACGGAGAGCCCCCTTGTTCCTCGTGTTGGGGCGCGGAGGTCCCGAACAATATGCCCTCTTTTCTAATATGCCCTCTTTTCTGATTTGGCTGGTGGTTTTTCCCAATGACTCCTCCTCCGGTTGATCGATCGGCCCTGTTGAACACCGTAGACGGGGACCCCGAGTTTCTGGACACCCTCGTCCATACGTTCCTCGACGACTGCCCCACGTACCTGGAGTCCATTCGGACGGCGGTGCGCGAGGAGGATGCCGACGAACTGGTGCAGGAGAGCCACGGACTGAAGGGGGCGGTGGGCCTGCTCCACGCCCATCCGGCCCGCCGGGCCGCCCAGCAGCTCGAAGAGCTTGGGCGAAAAGGAAACCTCGAGGACGCGCCGGAGGCCCTCGATGCCCTGACGAAGGAGATCGACCGGCTCCGCCCCGCCCTGCACGAGATTGTAGACGACGTGCAGGCCGACGGGTAGCGCGGCCGAGCCGAAACGACGAACTACAGCTCCGGCTCGCCGTCGCCGAAGTGGTCGAAGCCGCCCGGGTTGAGGGGGACGTTGTCTCCGTTGGCGCGCTGGAAGAACACGGGCTGCTCCGGGTCCTCCGGCTCCGTAATCTCGCCGATCACGGAGAACGACTGCGGATCGAGGGCGTCGAGTTCGTCCTCCGGCAGCGTGAACAGAAGCTCGTAGTCCTCGCCGCCGAAGAGGGCATAGATGCTCACGTCCTCGCCGAAGTCGGTGGCCGTGTTGCGGGTTTCGGGGTCGATGGGGAGGGCGGGCTCGTAGAGTTGGGCGCCCGTCCCGCTTGCCTCGCAGACGTGGTGAATCTCGGAGGCCAGGCCGTCGGAGATGTCGATGAGGGCGTGCGGCTTCACGCCCGCGGCGGCCCAGTCGCGCACCGTCTTCAGCTGGGCGGGCGGGGCCAGATGGCGCCGGATGACGTACGAGAAGGGGTCGAGGTTGGGCTGAAAGTCCTCGCCCTGCTCCTCCATGCGCTGTCGGTTGCGGGCCAGCGCCTTGAGGCCCGCGTAGGACGCACCGATGTCGCCGGTCACGCACAGCTTGTCTCCCACCTTGGCGCCCCCGCGGTACACCACATCGGTTTCCTCGGCCTCGCCCACCACCGTCACGGAAAGCGAGAGCGCGTGGTTGCTGGTCGTGTCGCCGCCCACCACGGTCACGTCGTAGGCGTCGCACGCCTGCTGCACGCCCTCGTAGATCTGCTGTACCATCTCCACGGACACCTGCTGCGAGAGGCCGATCGAGACGACGGCGTAGCGCGGCTCGGCGTTCATCGCCGCGATGTCGCTCACGTTCACCGAGAGCGCCTTAAAGCCGAGGTGCTCCATCGGCATAAACGCACGATCGAAGTGGATGCCCTCCACCAGCTGATCGGTGGTGAGCAGGTGCACCCGGCCGTCGCCCACGCGGTAGACGGCCGCGTCGTCGGCAATGCCGGACACGACCGACTCGTCGTCGGGCGCGCCCAGCGTGTCGCGCAGGTGGGCGATGAGGCCGAACTCGCCCACGTCGGAGACGTCAGTTTGCTGAGAAGCAGGATTGGGAGACTCCATCAGTGCAGGCGGCATTTGGGGCCAGGTCGTGTCGACACGGCTGTACCCCGACGCCGGAGGCATGTTTTCGGCGTGGCCGGGATGGTTGGCACCTTCGTCGGCTTTTTGTCTCCACCGGGCGTATTCATGAGGCGGGAGAAGAAGGGGAGGCGCCGGCGGAGTGGACCGCGAGGCGGCCCCGAGTCCAGAGAAGGGGCGGGCGTCAGGTCCTCCCCATCGACTCACGGGCGGGCACGCTGAGGGAGCCCAGCACGGCCGCCCGCTCGGCCCCCGTCACGGACGGCAGGCTGGTGGGCACGCCGTGCACGGTCTCGTGGGCCAGCACGGCAAAGCAGAGCGCCTCCTTCGCGTCCGGGTCCACGCCGTGCGCCGCAATCGACTCGACCGGGATGGGGGCGAAGGCGTCGGCGAGCATACGCATCAGCGTGTCGTTGTGCACGCCCCCACCGCTCACGATCACCCGCTCCACCGCCTGCTGGGGCCGGATGTAGCGGGCGTACGCCTGGTAGACGGACGCGGCGGTGAGGAGGGTGGCGGTGGCGAGGGTGTCCTCGGCGCTTAGGCCGCGCGACTGCGCCGCGCCCAGCAGGTCGTCCACGAAGCCCGGCCCAAAATCGGCCCGTCCGGTCGACTTGGGCGGCTCGCGGTGGAAGTAGTCGAGCGAGAGGAGGTCGGCCAGGAGGTCGTGGTCGGGCGTGCCCTGGGCGGCGCGCTGGCCGTCCCGGTCCATCGGAGCGTCGACGAGGCGCCGGGCGAGGGCGTCGAGCACCATGTTGGCGGGGCCGGTGTCGAAGGCGCGCACGGCGTCGCGGGACGCGTCGGCGGGAAGCACCGTGAGGTTGGCGATGCCGCCCAGGTTGAGCAGGCCGCGGGGCTCGTCCGGGTCCGCAAAGCAGGCGTAGTCGAAATAGGGGACGAGCGGAGCGCCCTGCCCGCCCAGCACCAGGTCGGCGGCGCGGAAATCGCCCACCACCGGCGCGTCCAGCAGAGTGGCGAGGGGCGACGGGGTGCCGAGCTGGAGGGAGGCGCGCACCGGTTTGCCCGCGAACTCGGCGGCGTCCGGCAGGTGCTGCACCGTCTGCCCATGGCAGCCCACGAGGTCGAGAGCATCACGCGAGCGGCCCGCTTCGGCCGCCACGGCGTCCACCGCGTCGGCGTAGGCGTGGGCGAGGCGGACGTGGAGGCGGGCCACGTCCTGGACGGAGGCATCGTTCGTTGCGGCGGCGTGGATTCGGGTGCGCAGCGCCTCCGGATAGGGCGTGTGGGCGAACGCCTCCTGCGTCACGGAGAGGGCCGTGCCGTGGCCCTCGACGGTGGCCCACACCGCGTCCACGCCGTCGAGCGAGGTGCCCGACATGAGCCCGACGAGGCGGGTCGGCGAGTCGTCGCGGAGGGACCGGAGGGCGTCCATGGGGTGGCGCGGTTACGTGTCGGAATCGCTCACGTCCTCGTTCTCGGCCTGCTCGCGCATCTCGGCGGCCTGTGTGCGAAATTCGTCGGCCCGGTCGGGCTGCTGTTCGGCCAGGGTGTCGTAGACGCGGGCGGCCTCGCCGTACTGGCCCTGTTGCTTGTAGATGCGGGCCAGCGTTTCGGAGACGAGGTCGTCGGCTTCATCGTCTTCCAGATCGGGCTCGGGGGCATCGGCTGCGTCGGGGTCCGGGTCGATGCGGGCCGATTCGAGCTCATCGATGAGGTGGTCGAGGTCGTCGTCCGGTGCCTCGTCCGACAGGTGCTCGACGCGTTCCTCCGGCGTGTCGGGGGAGCCGCCGAGTTCGGACGGCTCCGGGGGCCCGGAGAGGCCGGAGCGCGCCCCGCCCCGCCGGGCTTCCTCGTCGGCCCGCTGCCGCAGCTCGGCCAAGTCGTCCGGGGCGTCCGACGGGGCGTCCAGTGGCGTCTCGGGATCGGCTGCGTCGTCCGGTCTCGACAGCCCGAGATCCGACGCGTCCACCACGTCCAGGAGAAGGGGCACATCCTCCGGTGGGTCAGCAGACTCCATTTTGCGGAGGACGCGGGCCTTTCCTTCCTGGGCGACGGGGCTGTTGGGCAGCAGGGCCTGCGCCCGGGCCCAGTGGGCAAGGGCGTCGGCCCACCGGTCCTCGGTTTCGTAGGCCCGGGCCAGCAGCACGTGGGCCGTCGGGTGCGCCGGAAGGGTGTCGACGGTCTCCTCTAGTGTGGAAATGGCCGCGTCGAGGTCGCGGCGCTGGAGGGCGTCGAGCGCGTCCTGAAGGTCGGGCGGAGCCATGGCGGAGACGAGACGGCGAGCAGGGCGAGCGGAAAAACTACGAGGCGCGGCGGTCGATTGAAAGGGCGGGGTCAGGCGGACGACGAGGCCGGGGCCGCCGTCCGCACGGTGAACACCTGGCGGAGGTTCGAGACGGTGACCAGGAGGAAGCCGGCGGCGAACAGGGCCTGAAACGGCACGGCGGCCCACTCCCCGAGCGCCACCACCACGCCGAGCCCGGCGGTGCAGTACGCGGCCAGCAGGGCCTCCCACCACACGACCTTCGGCAGCTCGGCGATGGCGTAGCGGCTGCGCCACCACCCACTCCCGGCGTCGTCGCCGTACTTGGGGGTGCGCAGGAACGCCGTGTCGGTGCCGCGGAGGGCCTGCCAGCACGCGTTCGTGTTGCTGATCGAGAGCCCCATCGTGCCCGCCATAAAGACGGGGAAGAGGCGCAGTCGGCGCTGCCAGTCGGGGTACAGCTCGCGCTGGGCGAAGAGCTGGGCGAGGAAGAACCCGGCAAAGCCAAACAGCCCGAAGCCCATGACGGCGAAGTAGAGCTCGCCGGGGCCGCGGCCGAGGCTTTTCAGGAGCAGGAGGGGGGCGTGGGTGAGGGCCGCCAGCAGAATGAAGGGAAACGCCAAATGGGCCGTGAGGTGAAACGAGCCGGCCAGCTTTGTGCGTAGCGGCTCGGTGGAGCGCCAGAGCCGGCCGCAGAGCTTGAGGGCCGTTTCGACGCCGCCCTTGGCCCACCGGAATTGCTGCGAGCGGAGGGCGTTCATGTCGGGCGGCAGTTCGGCGGGTGCCTCCACGGTGGGCACGTAGGTGAAGTCCCACCCGCGCAGCTGGGCGCGGTAGCTGAGGTCCAGGTCTTCGGTAAGCGTATCGTGCTCCCAGCCGCCCGCGTCCTCGATGCAGTCGCGACGCCAGATGCCCGCCGTGCCGTTGAAGTTCATAAAGCAGTCGGCTTTCTCGCGCACGTGCTGCTCGATGGCAAAGTGGGCGTCGAGCCCAAAGGCCTGCACCTGCGTGAGCAGGGAGTCGTCCCGGTTGAGGTGGCCCCATCGTGCCTGCACCAGCCCCAGGTCCTCGTTGTCGAAAAAGCGCGGCACCAGGCGGCGCAGGAAGTCGGAATTTGGAACGAAGTCGGCGTCGAAGATGGTGACGAGCTCGCCGCGGGCACGCTGCAGTCCGTTGGCGAGGGCCCCGGCCTTGTACCCGGTGCGGTCGTCCCGCTGCACGTGGGTGATGTCGACCCCCTGTTCTTGCCAGTGGGCCACGCGGGCCGCCACCCGCTGGGTCGTCGCGTCCGTCGAGTCGTCGAGCACCTGGATTTCGAGTTTCCCGCGCGGGTAGTCGAGCGCCACGCAGGCATCGATAAGGCGCTGGGCCACCTCGGCTTCGTTGTAGAGGGGCAGCTGCACGGTGACAACGGGCCAGTCGTCGGGGGCCTCTGGGAGGGCGTTCGGGTCGGGGACGGGGCCGCGGACGAGTTCCTCGTCGGTGGCGTGGAAGAGGGCCAGCCACAACAGGTTGCCGCCGTACGCCGTGAGCACCACGATGGCGACGGCGTAGAGGACTGGAATGGTAACTTCGAGCGCCGCGAGCATTCGCGTAGGGCGTTAGAACGTTAAACGTTGGGACGTTGAAGGTGGACGGGCCGGTGGGGCGGAGGACGTACCGGTTCTGCTCTCTCTCCCACGCCCCCACGCTCCCGTCCACAATTACCGGTTGCGGCCGTACGATTCATGGCTCGACACCCAGTCGGACGATGAGATGGCGGCCCCCAGCGACAGCTCGCCGGCCAGAGCGGCCCCCGCCACAATCTCGGCAAACTTCTCGACTTTTCCTTTCCCGTAGCACCCCATGGCCTCCAGGCACTCGCGCTGGGTGGGCAGGCCGGTCCCCCCGCCGTAGGTGGCCACGATGAGGGACGGGATGGTGAGCGAGATGTGCAGGTCGCCGTCGTCGGACAGCTCCGTGTAGAGCACGCCGGCCGACGACTCGGCCACGTTGGCCACGTCCTGCCCGGTGGCGATGAACATGGCCGTGATCGCGTTCGGGGAGTGCGCGCCGTTGTTGTGGGCACCGGAGAGGAAGGCGCCGACGGTCGACACGTTCCAGTGGTAGTGCAGGCTCTCGGGCTCCACCCGCATGTGCTGGATCAGCACGTCGCGGTCGATGGTGGCCTCGGCGGTGACCCGCTTTCCGCGCGTCTTCATCACATTCACCTGTGAGGCCTTCTTGTCGGTCGCAAAGTTCGACTCCAGGTAGAAGTGTTGGATCGGCTCCGGGTACTGGTCCATGATCCAGCCGCAGGCGGCAAAGGTGGCGCGCCCCACCATGTTCTGCCCCGCCGCGTCTCCCGTCTCGTAGTTGAAGCGCAGGTACGCAAACTTATTCGACTGGTACTGGTCGATGTAGAGCATCTTGGCGACGCTGGAGGTCGCCTCGGCTTCCTCGCGGATGTCGTCGGTGTGCGCGTCCACCCAGTGGGTGAAGTCGCGCGCCTCGCGGGCGTCGCGGAAGACGAACACCGGCGCGCGCTGCATGCAGTCGTTCACAATGGTCGACTTCACGCCGCCGCTCAGGTTGCACGCCTTGATGCCCCGGTTGTAAGAGGCCACGAGCGTGCCTTCGGACGTGGCGAGGGGAATGAGGAAATTGTCCTGCGCGTGTTCGCCGTTCACCGTGAGCGGCCCGGCAAAGCCGAGGGGAATTTGGGCGACGCCGGTGAAGTTTTCGATGTTGCCCTTCGTGACGTGCGGGTCGAAGGAATAGCGGGGCACGTGCTCCAGTTCGGCGCCGCTGTACTCCTCCACAAACTGCTGTCGTTCCTCGATGATGGCGTCGCTGTAGTCGTCGTCCGTCGTGCGGGGGATGCGGGGAATCTCGTCGTCCGGCTCCGAGATCGAGTCCTCGACCGCAAAGCTCAACTCGCCGAACGGCTGGGCACGGAAGGACAGTTCAATTTGGTGCTTGCCCGGATCCAGCGGTGGGCGCCGGACGCGCAGGTGCAGCGTGCGCTTCAGCGGAAAGTCGAGAGTGGTGTCGCCGCCCAGCGTGTCGGCCGCGTACGTGTCGCCGTCCCCCATAAACAGGTGGATGCGTCCTCGGGGCACGGATTCCCCGTCGATCGTTACGTCGAGCAGCTCCGTGAGGGTCGCATCCTTGAGTCGGTTCTTGAGGGCAAACTCGACGCCCCGGTCGGTATTCTCGAGGCTGCCGAAGGTGTAGAGTTGTTTCAGCAGGGCGCTGGGGATGAACATGAACGGGAACGGACTGCGGGGCGAGAGTGCGGAGAGGCGTGGCGGCTCAACGCGGAGGGGCTCCGGTGGGTTCAGGTGGGGGCTCCTGGGCGCGTCCCGATCGGGATCGGCAGTGTCGTGAGGGACACGGCAAGCCCCTTCCGAACATACCAACACGTCATCCCGGACGGAGTGAGCTGTGCGAACGAAGATCCGTAAACGAGCAGAGCGAGTTCACAGCAGTAATTGATCCGGCGGTTGAGGGGAGCCGGCAGGTTTCCAACTGCCCAAACGCATCGGCACTGCGCCCCGTGCCCGCTCGATTCAATCGGCGGGATGGATCCCGGCTCGGCCCTCGCGACGGGCGTCGCTCGGTTGGCCGGGATGACATGTGCCAGGGGCCGAGCGGAGCCGGCGGTGTCGTGAAGGATGAGGCGGGCCCATTTCGAACCTACCTACGCGTCATCCCGGACGGAGCGCTGTGACCGAAGGGAACGAGTACTCCTGGGGTGCGACGCGGAGATCCGGGCTCTATCCGGCAATTGAAAAGGGCAGGCGGGTTCCCAACGTCCGAAACGCATCGGCAGTGTGCCGGCGCGCCCGCTCGATTCAATCGGTGGGATGGATCCCGGCTCGGCGGTCGGTCCGTGGTCCCTCCCTTGGCCGGGATGACGGGTGCTGGGGGCCGGTCGGGACCGGCAATGTCGTGAGGGACACGGCAAGCCCCTTCCGAACACACCTACATGTCATCCCGGACGACGTGAGCCGTGTGAACGAAGATCCGGCATCTATTCAGTGGATGAAAGACCCGAGCCGTTGTTCGACTGCCAGAAAGCCCCGGGAGCCACCGACGGCGTGCGCCCATCCCCGGCGGGTGGATGGATCCCGGCGCGGCGGCCCCTGTCGGAGCCTTGGCCGGGAGGACAGGTGCTTGTGGTCGTTCGGAGCCGGCAGTATCGTGAGGGACACGGCAAGCCCCTTCCGAACATACCTACACGTCATCCCGGACGGAGTGAGCTGTGCGAACGAAGATCCGGGATCTATTCAGTGGATGAAGGAACCGAGCCGTCATTCGATCGCCAGAAAGCCCCGGCAGCCACCGACGGCGTGCGCCCATCCCCGGCGGGTGGATGGATCCCGGCGCAGCGGCCCCTGGAGGAGCCTTGGCCGGGATGACGAGTGCCGGGGGCCGGACGGAGCCGGCAGTCTCGTGAGAGATGAGGCAAGCCTACTACGAATACACCTACCCGTCATCCTCCGACCCATTCCGTGCCATGGCCACTCGCGGCTACGTCTACATTCTCACCAACAAGCCGAACGGGACCCTCTACGTCGGCGTCACCAGCGATCCCATCGAGCGGATCCGTCGTCACAAAGAGGGGCGCGGCTCCCAGTTTGCGGCACAATACAACCTCACGCGGTTGGTGCACATCGAAGAACACGACACGATGCCCGCGGCCCTGCGCCGCGAAAAGCGGCTCAAACGCTGGCGGCGCGAATGGAAGCTGTCGCTGATTCGGGAGCACAACCCGACGTGGGAGGACCGCTACGAGGAGGTGTGCCGCCTGCTCGCTGGGGGCGGGCGCCTTCCCTGAGGGGTTGGCTTGCGGGGCGCCTCCCCTCCCTGTCGTTCGGGCGGTTGGACAGATCCGGGCACAGGGGCTCCTGGCGACTGGGCGGGGAAGACGGGTGCTGATCGCCGACCGCAACCAGCACCGCCGTACAGATGCAGTCGCAGGCATTGAACACATCTGCAGGTCATCCCGGACGGAAGGATGGATCCCGGCGCGGCCCTCGCGACGGGCGTCGCTCGGTTGGCCGGGATGACATGTACCAACGGCCGATCGGGACCGGCAATGTCGTGAGGGACAAGGCAAGCCCATTCCGAAAACACCTACATGTCATCCCGGACGCAGTGAGCCGTGCGAACGAAGATCCGGGAGCCATTTTGTGGTTGAGGGGAGTGGGCAGGTTGCCAACCGCCCAAACTCATCGGCACTGCGCCACCGTGCCCGCTCGATTCAATCGGCGGGATGGATCCCGGCGCGGCGGTCGGTCCGCGGTCCCTCCCTTGGCCGGGATGACGGGTGCTGGGGGCCGGTCGGGACCGGCAGCGTGGTGAGGAAAAAGGCGAATCCATTACGAACCTGCCTACACGTCATCCCGGACGAGGTGAGCGATGCGAAGCGGAGATCCGGGATCTATCTTGTGGTCAAGGGAGGCACGGCGCATTTTGCGACCTCTTCCATCGACAACCATTTCCAACGTGACGCTGACCCGGGCGTTGTGGGGGATCCCGGCGCGGCAGTCAGTCCGCGGGCCTTCCCTTGGCCGGGAGGACGAGTACGGGAGGGCGACCGGGACCGGCAGTGTCGTGGAGGACGAGACCTCCCCGCATGAGCCTATTGCTCCGCCCCTCCGTCCGAGGCGAAGACGACCCGAAGCCAGCCGTCGCGCAGGACGTGGTCGGTGAGGCTGTAGTAGCTCAGGAAGTTGGGCAGAAGATAGTTGCGGCGCTGATTGGCGATCTGCACCACCAGTTGGTCGCCGGCCTGGCGCACGGCCACGTCCTCGTCCTCCACGAAGGGCAGACGAAGCTGGAGCACGTACTTGTCTCCCTCCTCCGTGATCTTGAAGGTGGGTTCGTCGTAGAGCACGGCCGTCGGGTCGTCGCTGTCGTACATGGCGTCGGCGACGCGGGCCAGCCGCTCGGCGCCGAAGACCTCCTCGCCCAGGTGCGGCACGCGCAGGATGGGGAGCGGACCGAAGCTATTTTCGATCTCCTGCAGGTACTCGCGCTGAGACCGTACGTAGCCCTCGAAGAACGAGTTTTCCGGCACCTGTTCCTCCGGCAGCACCCGGTTTACCACCACGCTGTCCACCGCGTAGCCGTAGAGTTGCAGGTACGTGTAGGCTCGGCGCGCCTCCTCAATTACCATCTTTTCGGGGTTCATCACGAGGCGGATCGAGGTCGTCTCCGGCGTGGCCAGCACGTCGCGGATGCGCTCCAGCTTCTCAAAGATCACCTCCAGCTCCTCGTAGCCCTTGTCCAGCGGAATCCCGGTGGTCTTGCGTACGCCGAAGCCGAGCGACTTCACGGCCAGCTTTTGGAAGGGAAACGCCTTGGCCAGCCACCACTGCGTGACCTGGGGGAGGGTGAGGAGTGTGAGTGTTTCGCCGGTGGGCGCGCTGTCGACCACGATGCAGTCATAGTCCTCCTCGCGGAGGGCCTGCTCCAGCCACAGCAGTACCGAGCCCTCGTTCATGCCGGGCAGGGCGGCCATCTCCTCCGCCGCGATCTGGTCGACCCCCTGCCAGCGGAAGACGGTGAGCATCAGCTCCCGCATGTTGCCCCAGTACTTCTTCATGGAGTAGTAGAGGTCCACCTCCTGCGCGAACAGGTTGTCCTCGACCTCCTCCGCCTCGGGGCCGAGGTCCTGGTCAAGCGCGTCGGCCAGGCTGTGGGCGGGGTCCGAGGACAGGATGAGCGTCTTCTTTCCCCGCCGCGCGGCCCGCTGGGCGGTGGCGGCGGCGCAGGTGGTTTTGCCCACGCCGCCCTTCCCGGTAAAGAGCAGGATGCGCGTGCCGAACGTCGGGGTCGACGCGTCGTCGGTAGGAAACAGCATCGGGCGGAAGATGGAGACGCAAAAGGAGGAGAAGGGACAGCTACACGCCCGAGCGCCGGAGAGTGTCCGCGCGACAGATGCGCCGGTCGGTCATTGTCGGAGGTGTTACGCCCAGTCGTCGGGCAGCACCTCCACCAGCTTGTGGGAGCCGATGAGGAGCAGTACGTCCTCGGGGGCGGCGGTGCGAACGAAGGCGGCGAGCGCGTCGGCCAGCGGCTGCGGGGCGCGGGTCGTGACCCCTTGCGCCCGACACCGCCCGGCAATCTCGTCGGGCGGAAGGGCGCGCTTCGTGTCGATGGGAATGGGCGTGACCACGGCGCCGCAGTCGGCCAGCATCCGGGCCGTATCGTCGAGGCCCTTGCCGCGCACCGCGTTGAGGCAAACATGGAGCGTGCCGCCGCGCTCGGCCACGGCCGGGACCACCGTGTCGAGCGTCGCCCGGATGCCGGGCGGGTTGTGCGCTACGTCGACGATCACGAGTGGATCTTGCTGGAGGATCTCCAGCCGCCCCCGAAATCCGGTGCGGCCCTGTACGTCGCGCAGGCCGTCGGAGATGGGTTGGGGATTGTCTTCGAGAGCGGGTAGCACCAGCTCGGCGGCACGCAGGGCGAGGGCGGCGTTCCCCTGCTGGTGGCGACCCAGAAGCGACACGGGGAGGCTGTCGTAGCGGCGGAGGGGCGTCTCGACGTCGATCACGCTGCCGGTGAGGTCGGCCTGTCGGGCCTCCCACGTGACCTCGTCCCGGAGCTCGTGGAGAGGAGCCCCCACCTCGTCGGCGACGGCCGCGATGGCCGTGCGCGCCTCGTCCTGCGTAACGGCGGAGAGGGCGGGCGTGCCCGGCTTGAAGATGCCGGCCTTCTCGCGGGCGATGGCGCCCAGCGTATCGCCGAGGATGTCGGTGTGGTCAAGGTCGATGTTCGTGATGACGGACAGGGCGGGGCGCAGGACGTTGGTCCCGTCGAGCCGCCCGCCGAGACCGACCTCGATCACCGCCAGATCGACGTCCTGCTCGGCGAAGTAGCGGAAGGTGAGCGCCACGGTCAGCTCGAAGAAGCTGGGGCCGATCCGCTCGATGGCGTCGCGGTGCGCGGCGATGGTGTCGACGAGCCAGTCTTCGTCTGCGGGCACGCCGTCGATCCGCATCCGCTGGGTGACGTGGGTGAGGTGGGGCGAGGTGTGGAGCCCGGTGCGCAGGCCCGCCGCGGAGGCAATCGCCGCGATCATGGACGAGACGGAGCCCTTCCCGTTCGTTCCGGCCACGTGCACGGCCCGGAGCGCCTCGTGCGGGCGGTTCATGGCGTCCATGAGCGCCTCCATGCGCTCCAGGCCCAGGGTGGCCGCGTCCGCCGTATTGGCGTACTGGGGGAGGCTCAGTAGGTAGTCGAGCGGGTCGGGGAGAGGCATTCAGGGAAGGAAAATGGTCAACGTTGAGGCGTCCCGCCGGGACATCTGTACATTACGTATCTACAGAGGAAGCGGTGGCCGGCGGGCGGAGGGTGAGGCGCCGTCGCTGGGGGGCGACGTGGGTCAACTGCAGGCGGAGCGTCTCCGGCGGCAGGAGGGACTCCACCCGATCGGCCCACTCGATGACCGTGAGGCCGGGGCCGTGCACGTACTCCTCGAAGCCCAGCTCCACGAATTCGTCGGGGGTCTGCACGCGGTAGGCGTCGAAGTGGTGGAGGGGGCGGTCGCCGTCGTCGTACGTGTGGAGGATGGTGAAGGTGGGGCTTCGCACTGTGGCGGGATCAATCCCCAGGCCCTCCGCAATGCCTTTTACGAGATGGGTTTTGCCCGTGCCCAGATCGCCGTACAGTGCCACGACGGCGCCCGGCTCCAGCCGCTCGGCCAACCGCGCGCCCAGGGCCGTCGTCTCCTCCACCGACTCGGTGGTGGCGGGGAAGAGCGCCTCGGCGGTGGAACGGTGGACATTGGACATGGTGCGGTCCGCGTTGGGGCGGAGCAGGGCCGAATGAGAGGTTTTCTGCTACCGTGTCAATACTGATCCTTCAGGCAGAGATCCAGCTCACTGTCATCCCGGACGGAGCGAGTTCACGCCAATAATCCGTAAACCGCTGACGGAAGGCCAGCCGTTTCCCGATTGCCCTTCTTCAACGCCAGTGTCTTTTCGTGCGGGTTTGACTCCGATTGGTTGGGTGGATTCCGGCTCGGCGCCTCGAGCGAAGCGAGGAAGTAGTCCTGGGCTGCGGCTCCTGGCGGAGCCTTGGCCGGGATGACGATACAACATTGAGGTTTGACACATCACAGTGCCCTTTCCCACTCCCCTCTTCCCACACCCCCTACCGGGGCGTGAGGGTGGCGACGGGGAGGATCATCTCCTGCATCGAGGCGCCGCCGTGCTGCAGGGTGTCGCGGTAGAGGTTCTCGTAGTGGTGGAAGTTCGTCGGGTAGACGAAATAGAAGTCCTCCTTCGCGAAGATGTAGTTCGTGTTCATGTTATAGCTGGGAAGGCCGAAGGTCTCCGGCTCGCGGACAAAAATGGCCTCCTCCTCGTCGCACTTCAGGTTGCGGCCGTACTTGTAGCGCAGGGCGGTCGACGTTTCGCGGTCGCCGATCACCTTGCTGGAGCGCAGGCTGCGGATGGCCCCGTGGTCGGTCGTGAGCACGATCGTGCAGTCCTGCTGGGCAAGGGTCTGGAAGGCATCGTAAAGCCACGAGTGCTCGAACCAGGTGCGGGTGAGGGCGCGGTACGCCTCCTCGTCCGGCGCCAGCTCCTTGAGCACGTCGGAGTCGGAGCGGCTGTGGGCGAGGATGTCGACGAAGTTGACGACGACGGCGCTCAGGTCGTGCTGCGTGAGGTTGGTGGCCTCCTCGGCGAACGACTGTCCTTCCTCGCCGGTGATGAGCTTGTCGTAGCGCACGTTTGCGTCGCCGTGGCCGTGGCGCTCCAGCTGGGCGTGCAGCAGTTCCTCTTCGTACTGGTTGCGGCTGTGCTCGCTCTCCTCGTCGGTCGTCCACGCCCCGGGGAACTGATCCACCAGGTCGACCGGCAGCAGGCCGCTGAAGATGGCGTTGCGCGAGTAGGGCGTGGCGGTGGGAAGGATGCTGTAGTAGAAGTCCGTATCGATGGCGAAGTGGTCGGACAGCAGCGCCTCGAAGGTGCGCCACTGGTCGTAGCGCAGGCAGTCGATCACGAAAAGCACGACCGGTTCGTCGCCCATCTCCGGGAGCACGAACTCCGGCACCACCTCGTGTGAGAGCGGGGGGCGGTCCGCGTCGGGGGCATCGTCCGCGCGGGCGATCCAGTCCGCGTACTGCTGTTCCACGAACGTGCCGAACGTGTCGTTCGCGTCCTCGAACTGGTCCTGAAAAATTTGCCGGGCGCCCTCGTCGCCCTCCAGCTCCAGGTCGTAGCGGACGAGCGTGCGGTAGAGTTCGGTCCACTTCGTGTGCGACAGCGGCTCGCGGAGGGCCTGCGAGATGTCGTTGAACGACTCCAGGTACTTCTGCGAGAGGGTTTCCTGGCGGAGCTGAGACTGCTCCAGCAGCCGCTTGCAGGTGAGCAGGATCTGGCTGGGGTTGACCGGCTTGGTGAGGTAGTCGTCGATCTGGCTGCCCAGGGCCTGCTCCATCAGGTCCTCCGCCTCGCTCTTGGTGACGAGTACCACGGGGAGCTCGGGCCGCTCGGCCTTAATCGCCTCCAGCACCTCCAGGCCGTCCATGCCGGGCATCTGTTCGTCGAGCAGCACCACGTGGAAGGCGGTGTCTCGCACCAGGTCGACGGCGTCGGCCCCGTTGGCGGACGTCGACACGTCGTACCCCTTGTCTTCCAGGAACATAACGTGGGATTTGAGCAAGTCGATCTCGTCGTCGACCCAGAGGATGTGGGGCGTGCTCATGGAGGAGCCGGAACTGTGTGGAGGAAACGGAGGGGACTCGATGTGGGCCTGTTCCTCTGTACCTTCCGGGGGCCAAAACGTTCGGCGGCAGCCGGGCTGGGCGGGCGGCCCGATGAACGGGACCGTCGGGGCTCCGAACGTTTTGCGCGTCGCTCCGTGTTTGGACCGTTCCGTGTTTTCTGTCCCAACCGGTCCCCGGCCATGTCTGCACAGTCCATTGGTCTCTCCGACGAACTCCACGAGTACCTGCTGTCGGTGTCGCTCCGGGAGTCGGAGGCCATGCGACAGCTGCGCGAGGAGACCGCCGAGCACCCGATGTCGCAGATGCAGATTGCGCCGGAGCAGGCCCAGTTTTTCCAGTTTCTGATTCGCCTCATCGGCGCCCGACGCACGCTGGAGGTGGGCGTGTTTACCGGCTACAGCGCGCTGGCCGTGGCCGAGGTGCTCCCGCCCAACGGCGAGGTGGTGGCGTGTGACGTGAGCGAGGAGTACACGCAGGTGGCCCGCCGCCACTGGCGCGCGGCCGGCGTGGCCGACGCCATCGACCTTCGCCTCGCCCCGGCCGCCGAGACGCTCGACGCTCTCCTGGACGACGGGCAGGCCGGCACGTTTGACTTCGCGTTCATCGACGCGGACAAGGAGCCCTACGACACGTACTACGAGCAGTCGCTGCGCCTGCTGCGGCCCGGCGGCGTGGTGGCGCTCGACAACATGTTTCGGGACGGGCGCGTGGCGGAGGCGGACGTGGAGGACGAGAGCGTCCGCGCCATTCAACGTCTCAACCAAAAAATCCGCGACGACGACCGCGTGGACCTGAGCCTGCTGCCGCTGGCCGATGGCGTGACGCTGGCGATGAAACGGTGACTGGCGCGGTGGGGCGTCAGGGCACGCCCTTCGACGCCGCCTCCGCCAGTCGGTCGGCGAGGCCGACGAGGTTGAAGACGTGCAGGTAGCGGTGGATTGCGGTTTGCAGCCGCCACTGGACGTAGGCGTCGGCGTCGCGGTACGCCGACACGTTCTCGTACAGCGCCCCGCGGGCCTGCCGCACCGCCGGGGCCGTCCACACGTAGCGGCTGCCGGTGTCCACGAGCCAGCGCTGTCGCTCGTCGGGCAATTCCGCAAAGGCAGTGCCCTCCTCCTCGGAGCGCAGCCACTTGCGCCAGCGCCCGCTTTCTACGACCGCCGTCCGCAGGGTGTCGCGCAGACCCGCGTCGTGCCCCAGGCGCTGTTCCAGTGCCTCCAGCTCACGGAGGGCGTCGGCTTCCACGGCCGAGAGGCCCGGACCCACATTGGCCCCCCCGACCCCGCTCAGCGGATACTGTTCGGGGGCCGCCACATCGTCGGTGTAGTGCCCCTTGAGCAGGGCGCCGAGGTGCTGTTGGGCTTCGGCGGCGAGCCAGCGGGCGCGGTCCGGGTCGAAGGCGGGCGAGGCGAGGGCCGTGCCCACGTCGCCGACGACGAACGACGGGCGGGGCAGGGAGGTGCTGTCGAGCGCCTCGGCGAGCCGGGTGCAAAACGATCGGAAGCGCGTCCTGCTGTCGGGGCCGTCGGTCTCCTCCACCCCCACCTCGTAGGCCACGGGGCCGCGGCCGGCGGCCCGGCGTGCCTCCTCTGCGTGGCGCATGAGGGCGAGCGTGCGCTCAACGAGGCGGTCGACCGGCACGGGTGCCGCTGTGGGCCGCCCGAGGTCGGTCGTCGGGTCGAGGTGGAGGAGGTCGTAGCCCGCCTCCACACAGGCCGTAAGGGACTGCTTGGTTTCGGCCAGGGCGGCGTCGTAGTCGAGCTCGTTCTGCACGTGGGCGTCTTTTTTCCAGGGGCCGCCGTGGTCGAGGCCGAGAAAGACCGGCACGTCGAGGCCTAGTCGCTCCGCCTCGGCGTCGACGAACGAGGCGAAGGCGCGGGGCGTCCAGCCGGTGTAGCCCCGGTCGCGGTCGACTTGGTTGAGGGTCGCGGCGAAGAGGAGTGGGGCTCGGGCGTCCTGGGCGGCGTGCAGTGCCGCGCGGGCCACCGCCTCGGAGTTGGGGCACACCGCCAGTAGGGTGTGGCGGGGGCCGGGCCGCGCGGGGGCGTCCAACGGGCCCCGAAGCAGCCGGCCCAGGTAGGCGACCGGAGCCGCGTCGGCGGCCGCGGCCTGCATCCGGAGACGTGAATCGGACGAAGAGGGCATGGCAGAAGGCGGACCGGTGGGGGGAAAAGGGGCAACTGCTCCCCGAAGTCGAGGGTTTCCGCGCCTGGAATCGCTTCCGAAATCAATCAGTTTTATAAATTTACATATTTCCACTTCACATTGTCATAAAAGGGCTGTACTTTAGACCTTCACAAAATCGACGCTCACCACGTGCAATGACCCGAGAGGGCCAATCGACCGTGGGGCCCTGCGGGGTGGCTCCCACGGGAAATTTCTTCCGGATCGTGATTTCTGTTTCGTTCGACTTGTTTCGACGCACAACCGCTCTTGCCTCTGATGACGATACGCTACGCCTTATCGCTCCTGTTCGTGAGTCTTGTTGGGTTGTTGGCGGCGGGCCCCGCCGCGGCTCAGCAGACGGGGACCCTTGCCGGAACGGTTACCGACACGGAGGGCGAGCCGCTGCCGGGGGCCAACGTTGCGCTCCTTGACACCGAGAGCGGCACGTCCGTGGGGGCCGACGGGACGTACCGGATCACCGGCATCACGCCCGGGTCGTACACCGTTCGGGTCTCGTTCGTGGGATACCGGACGATTGAGCAAGAGGTCACCATCGAGGCCGGTGCGACTGTCGAACAGGACTACGAGATGCGTCGGGAGGCGCTTCAGGGGGAGGGCGTGACGGTCACCGTCGGGTCCCGCGCCCGGAACGTAGCGGCGGAGGACATGGCCGTGCCGGTCGATGTGTACGGGGCCGACGAAATCGAAAATGCCGGGGCGTTCGAAACCGGGCGCATTCTCGAGCAGATCTCGCCGTCGGTCAACTTTCCCCAGAACACCCTGTCGGACGGCATGGACGCCCTGCGGTCGTTCACGATGCGTGGCCTGAGCCCCGACCAGTCGCTCGTGTTGGTCAACGGAAAGCGCCGGCACAAGACGGCCCTCGTCAATCGGTTGGGCGGCGGCGTGCAGGGCGGATCGAGTCCCATTGACCTGAATGCCGTTCCGGCCAACGCCATCGAGCGGATGGAGGTGCTCCGCGATGGGGCCTCGTCGCAGTACGGATCGGATGCCATTGCCGGGGTCGTCAATGTTCGGTTGAAGGAGGAACCGATTGACCCGACCATCGAGACCCGACTGGGGGGATACGTCACCGATCCGTATTCGAATGACGGGACCACGTACAGCGTCCGGCCCTCCTTTGGCGTCGAGCTGGGCGAGGAGGGCGGCTTCCTCAATTTCTTTGGCGAGTACCGCCTTCGCACGCCTACCAATCGGGCGGGGCCCGCCAGCTACAACCTCGGCAAGGGCAGTGCCGACGAGATTGCGGACGTGGATGGCGACGGTCTCTTCGAGATCGTGGACAAAAACGATACGGTGGAGCAGCCGGGCTTCCACTGGGGCGATGGGCGGTCCGAGAATTACCTGATGTGGGTCAACGGGGCCTACCCCATTGCCAACGTGGACGCCGAGCAACCGACCGAGGTGTACGCCTTCGGGGGGTACAGCTACCGCAAGGGAGAGGGGCAGGGCTTCTACCGCACGGAGTCGGACGACCGGAACTGGGAGCAGATTTATCCGGAAGGGTTCCTGCCGAACTTCGAGAACCCGATCAACGACTACTCGGTGTCGCTGGGACTCCGTGGGGCCGTCGGAGACTGGAACTACGACGTGAACGCCCAGACGGGGCGCAATGACTTCCAATACAACATCACGAATACGCTCAATGCCAGCTACGGCCCGGTCCTCGAAAACAATCAGACCGAGTTCTACGCCGGGTCGGTGAAGCTGCGAGAGTCGCACCTTCAGGCAGATTTTGACCGTACCTACGAGGTGGGCTTCGCTTCGCCGCTCAATGTGGCGGCGGGCGCGGTTTTCCGGGCCGACACCTACGAGATCGATGCCGGCGAAGAGGCCTCCTGGGCCGCCGGGCCGTGGGAGATTGCACAGGACGGCAGCGTGCCCGCGCAGGGATCGCAGGTTTTCCCCGGCTTTCGACCAGAGCAGGAGGTGAACGAGACGCGGACCAATGTCGGCACTTACGTGGACGTGGAGGCCGACGTGTTCGATCCCCTGCTTGTGAACGTCGCCGGACGGTTTGAGAATTACAGCGACTTCGGCTCCACCCTCAACGGAAAGGTGGCCCTGCGCTTTGAGCCCGTTCAGCAGGTGGCCTTCCGGGGCACGGCCCAGACGGGCTTCCGGGCGCCCAATCAGGCCCAGAAGTTCTTCTCGAAGGTGTCGACCACCTTCATCGACAACGTGCCCTTTGAGACGGGCATCTTCCGCACCACCGGGCCCATTGCCGAGCGATTTGGGGTCCAGGAGTTGAAAGAGGAAACGTCGGTCAACTTCAGCGGCGGCATTATCCTAAAGCCGTTCGACCAGTTTCAGATCTCGGCCGATTACTTCAATATCCAGATCGACGACCGCATCATCCTGTCGGGAGACATTGGGGTGGGCGACAACCTGAGTCCGGAGGCGCAGCAGAACATCCGGGATCTGCTGAGCGCGACGGGTGCGGAGACGGCGAGTTTCTTCACAAACGCCATCGACACCGAGACGCAGGGCGTCGACATCACTTCGAAGTACGCGGTTCTGTTGGCCGAGGGCGTGCAGCTTCAGCTTCGCGGGGCCTTTAACTGGACGCAGAGTGACGTGGTGGGCGGGCCCCGAAATCCGGAGGAGCTTAGTGACGAGTTCGATGAGCAGATCTTTGGGCGCGTTGCGCAGAAGGAGCTGACGGAAGAGACGCCTTCTACGACGAGCAAGCTGAGTGCGTCGCTCACGGCGGGACCTGTCGATCTGAGCCTGAATGGCTCGCGCTATGGGGAAATCCTGGTGCCGTTCAACGACCCGGAGCAGGACTATACGCTGAGTCCGGAGTACACCTTTGGGGGGGAAATTGGGTATCGGGCCTTCAACGATCAGGTCAGCCTCGCAATTGGGGCGCGCAACCTCTTCGACAATTACCCGGACCTCCCGCCCACGCAGGGGACGTTTGATATCATCCTGCCCTACAATCGCGCCTCTCCCATCGGCTTCAACGGCCGGTTTGTCTACAGCCGGCTTACGATTACGCTGTAGTCTGTGCATTGGCGGTCGGGGGCGCTGGCCCGGTCCGCTCGGTACCTTCCGGAGTTTCCATTCGACTTTGCATTGAGACGATCCGTCATTTCATGATGACCGCTATTGCTACGCCCCGTGTTCGCTGGAGCCGCTTCGTCCTCGGACTGCTCGCCGTTGCCCTCGTGCTTGTCGGGTGCGATAGCGAGGACCTCGGCGATGCGGAACAGGTGGACCCCTCGATTGGAGACTACGTCGCCCAGGTGGAGGGCTTCAGTACGCTCAACGGAGCCGTTCAGGAGGTGGGCCTGTCGGGCGCACTGGAAGCGGACGGCCGCACGCTGTTTGCGCCGTTGAACAGTGCATTCGACCCGGCGATTGATCCCTCCCTCAACCCGGGGGTGGCGGAGAAGGTGATCCAGCACCACCTGGTGGAGGGAACGCAGCCCTCGTCGTCGCTCAGCGATGGACAGTCGATCACGCCCCTCGCGGGTCGCGATCTGGTCGTCGGGGTGGACGAGGGGGAGAATGCTGAAGACAACATCATCACGTCTGTCAACCGGGCCGCGGTCACAAACGCCGACGCCAGTGCCTCGAACGGCCTGGTGCATGTGGTGGACGGCCTGCTGGCCGACGCGGTGGATCGTGCGACCCTGACGCCGCAGTTTTCCATCTTTGCCCGACTGGTGAAGGAGGCGGACCTTGAGGGGCCTCTCCGCACTGGCAGCCGGACCGTTTTCGCGCCCACCAACAGCGCGCTTCTGGAGGCATTCGACGACAACGAGAACGGGGAAATCGAGAGCGGCGAGCTGCCGTCCAACGCGGCCGACGTGCTGCAGTACCACGTGCTCGACAGTGTCTTCCTCGCCGAAGACGTGCCCACCTCCGAAACCGACGTGGTCACGCTGGAGGGCGCGGCCGTGACCGTCGTGCGGGACGGGGCGTCCGGGACGGTGACGATCAACCCGAGCGACGAGGGGGCAAGCGTATCGGTCGCGAACGTCGAGGTGGACAACGGCGTGATCCACGGCATCGACACTGTGCTTTTCCCGTAGCGGTGTGGAGGGACGGTCGCCCCCGCTGGGTCTGACGCCCTCTCCGGTGGAACGCCGTCCCGCGGCCTCCGGTAGCAGGCGATCCTGCGTCGGTTCGTCCTTCCGAGCTCCACCGCGCCTCCTGTGTCGTTCCTCAACCCATTTGCGCTTCTGGCGATGGCGGCGGTGGCCGTGCCGCTCGTCCTCCACTTCTTTAACTTGCGGCAGCCGCGGACGGTGGAGTTCAGTTCGCTGGCGTTCGTGAAGGAGCTTCAGGAGACGGCGGTGCAGCGCGTGCGGATCAAGGAGTGGCTGCTCCTGCTCCTGCGGGTGCTGGCGATTGCGTGTCTCGTGATGGCCTTTGCGCAACCGACCCTGACGGGCAACCTGGCCGGCGTCGGCGCGTCGGTGCCCACGGCCCACGGCGTGGTGGTGGACAACTCGCTGTCGATGGGGAGGGACGGGGCGGACGGAGGTACGGCCCTCGATGCGGCGCGAGCGCAGGCGAAGGGCGTGCTGGCGACGGTGGACGACGAAGACGAGGTGGGCGTGTGGTCGACGGCGCCGTCCCCGGTGCGCGCCGACCGCCCCACCCTCAGTCCCTCCACGGGCCTGGCGCGGGCCGCGGTTGGGGAACTGGAGCCGCGGGCCGGCGCGGCATCCCTCGCCCGTCGCGTGGTGGAGGCGGCGGAGGCGGTGGCGGAGGCCTCGACCCCGCGGAAGGTGGTCTACGCAATCGGCGACCTGCAGCGGAGCACGCTCGGGGATTCGGTGGCGGCCCAGGTGCCGGAGGGCGTGCAGGTGCGGCTTCTGCCTGTAGACTCCCGGAGGCCCCCGAATGTCGGCGTGCGGGACGTGACGGTGCCGGGGCGCGTGGTGGAGGCCGGCCAGCCCGTGACCGTTGAGGCCACGCTGGTCAACTACGGGGCGGACCCGTTGCCGAACTACGTCGCCAGCGTGTACCTGGAGGGGGAGCGTGTGGGGCAGGCCACGACCACGCTGGAGCCGGGCGTCGAGACGACGGTCTCGTTCACGGTGACGCCGCAGGAGCGAGGCTGGCTGCGGGGGGTGGTAGAGACGGAGGGCGACGGCTTCCCGGCCGACGATCGCCACCACTTTACGCTCAATGTGCCGGAGGAGCGGCGCGTGCTGGTGGTGCGCGGACAGGGACAGGACCCCCGCTACGTCGACCTCGCCCTCTCGTCGGAGATGATCGAGGAGCGCATAGCGTTCCGGCCCACGACGATTGAGGAGGGCGCCCTGGCGGCCGCCGAGCTGGGGCAGTACGACGCCGTGCTCCTGGTGGGGCCGCGGTCGCTGTCGGGGGGGACCGTGGAGGCGCTGGCCCGGTACGTGGATCGGGGGGGAGGCGTCTTCCTTTTTCCCAGTGCACAGGCCGCGCCCTCCGAGTACAATCCGCTCCTCGACGCGCTGGGGGCGGGCAGGATTGAGGGGGCCGACGGGACACTGTCCGGTGAGCAGGCGATTGCGTCGTTTTCTCAGGTGGACCTGGAGCATCCGCTCTTTGAGGGGGTCTTCGACCGGGCGAGCGCGGACGACGAGGCTACGGTGGAGGACCCCGACATCTACCGCGCCCTGCGACTGCGTCCGTCTGGTTCGAAGGGGCAGACGCTCATCGAGCTGTCTACTGAGACGCCCTTCCTGTACGAGGCCCGACATGGGCGCGGCGCCCTGCTCGTGTCGGCGGTGGCCCCGAGCCTTGAGTGGAGCGATCTGCCCACGCGGGGCCTTTTCGTTCCCCTGCTTTACCGTTCGGTGTACTATTTGTCCGCCGGCGCCTCGACCACGGGGGCGCAGCTGGTGGCGGGGCGCCCGGCGGAGGTGCGCGTCGCCGGCGTCTCGCCCGACGCATCGCTTCGCCTGGTGGGGCCCGAGGAGACCGAAATCGCCCCGGACCAGCGCACCCTGTTCGGCGCCACGCTCCTACAGGTCGGGTCGGACGTGCGCGTGCCGGGCGTCTACGATGTCAGCACGGCCGACCGCCTCGTGCAGCGGCTCGCCGTAAACGTACACCCGGCCGAGTCCGACCTGCGCACGGCGCCGCCCGACAGCGCCGCGGCCCACCTGCACTCGATGCTCCGAACGCCGGTCGAGGTGGTGCGCGGGACGGGGACGGACGACGTCGCTGAGACGATTCACACCCGGGAGGCCGGCACCGAAATCTGGAACGTCTTTCTTCTCCTGGCGTTGGTTTTTCTGGTCAGTGAGATGCTCGTGAGCCGTCTGTGGACGCCGGAAACGGCGACTGCGTGAGTGGGGAGCGAAGGGGGCCGGGGTCGGCGTCTTCCTGATCCGTCCGGGCCCGCAACGGCCCGGGCCTGCAGCTCGTGAATGATCCCTTGCAGGGAGCGGTTATGCCGTCGGTTGCCACTCTTTTTTGGGCGCTGCACTGGATTGCCCTTGCGGCGTTCGTCGGGGTTACCTCCGTGGCGATGCTGGTGGCCGTCATGAGCCGCCTCCGCATTCGAGAGCCCCTCGTCGTCTGGCGCACCGGTCCGCTGACTCGCCTCCCCCTGGGTCCTTCTTTCTTCCTCCTCGTGGTGGCGGGGGGCCTCGGCTACGCCGTCGTTCAGGGCCGTGCCGTCCCCACGGCCGTCCTGCTCGGCTATCCGGCCGGCGGCCTGTTCTGGTTTGTCGCCACGTGGCTCGCGCAGAGCGTCCTCCTGACTGAGCACGGCCTCGTCCCGGACGTGACGCGTCTGCACCGGGCCGTGCCGTGGCGGGCCGTCGTCGACTACGTGGTCACCACGCGCAACGAACAGCCGCACTTCATTTTCGTCTATCGCGGCGCCGACGACCGGCCCCAGCGCCTCGACCTACCGGTCCCCCGTGCCCACGCCGAGGCCGTTCGCGATCTCGTGCGTCGCAAACTCGACGCCCGCTTCCGCGAGGCCACTGTCGGGACGCACGACACCCCCGTCGATCGCCCCGACGGCTCCGATCGGTCGTAGATCGACTGCCCCGGATCGGCCTCGCCGAGAGACATGGGGCATACGTGCAACATCAAACCGTGGAATAGGTATATTCCATGCAGTTTGATTGAATCGAGAGGCCCTCGATTCGCTCGCCATCCTTCTGCCAAACGCCTGAGCCGTCGTTGTTTACACCGGAAGAGAAAACGAAAGGGGCGGAAACCGCCATCATCGTCGGGGTCATTACGCCCCAGCAGTCCCGCTTTGAGGTGCGCGATCATCTCAACGAACTGGAGCACCTGGCCCGCACCGCCGGCGCCGAGGTGACGGACCGCCTCACGCAGTCGCTCAACAGCCCGGACCCCGCGACCTTTATCGGCTCGGGCAAGGTGAACGAGCTGGCGCGCCTCACCAAAGAGAAGGACACGGACCTCGTCATTTTCGACGACGAGCTGAGCCCGGTGCAGGTCAAAAATATCGAGCAGGAGATTGACTGCAAGCTGCTCGACCGGACCGGCCTCATCCTCGACATCTTCGCGAGCCGGGCGCAGACCCGCGCCGCCAAGACGCAGGTCGAACTTGCTCAGCTCGACTATCTCCGCTCCCGCCTCACCCGCCGCTGGACGCACCTCTCCCGGCAGGAAGGAGGAATTGGCACCAAGGGCCCGGGCGAGAAGCAGATTGAGATGGACCGGCGCATCATCGACAAGCGCATGGCCAAGCTGCGCGACGAGCTGGAGAAGATCGACCAGCAGCGCCAGACGCAGCGGAAGGGGCGGGAGGCGTACACGACGGTCTCGCTCGTCGGGTATACGAACGCGGGCAAATCGACTCTTCTCAACGCCCTGGCCGACGAGGAACTGCTTGCTGAGGACCGCCTCTTTGCGACGCTCGACGCCACGACTCGCACCGTGGAGCTCGACGACAACAAGGAGGTGCTGATGTCCGACACGGTCGGGTTTATCCGGAAGCTGCCGCACCGCCTCATTGAGAGCTTCAAGAGCACCCTCGATGAGGTGCGCGCGAGCGACGTGCTGGTGCACGTGGTGGACGTTACCCACCCGAACTTCCGCGAACAGACGGAGGTCGTAGGGCGCACCCTGAAAGAGCTGGAGTCGGGGGACAAGCCGACCCTGCTGGTGTTCAACAAAATAGACGCCCTGGAGGATCGGGGGCTCCTCCGCGCCCTCCGCGACGAGTACCCGGAAGCCTCCTTCATCTCGGCGCTCCGAGGCATTGGGCTGGAGCAGCTGAAGAAAGATCTGCTCGCCCTGATCGAGAAAGACTACGTGGAGCGGGTTACCTACGTGCCGGTATCGGAGCCCGAGGCGATTGCCAAGATTCACCGGCTGGCAGACGTGGTGAGCGAAGACTACATGTACGCCGAGAATGGGGAATACGGCAAGAACGAAACGGGAAAGACCCCGCAAGCCGTGGCACGCATGCGATTCCGGGCGGCTCCCCGAAACGACGCCCGGCTCCGAAAAACCCTTGAGGCCTTTGCGGAGCTGCGCCCCGTCGTGGACGACGAGGTGCCGGTTCGGGAATCGTAACGCCTCCGCCACGTTGGGGCCGCGCGGGCTGCGAATCTGTCAGCTCCGCTGAGGGCGGCACAGCCCTTGCACGAAGGAAGACAGGCCGGGCACGCCTCGTGCGCCGGCACCCACCGCGTCCTTCTGACGCCAACCCCCCTACTGTTATGAACGCTCGCGACGCCATCCACGCCGCGACCCCCGCCCTCCAGGCGGACGATACGGTTGAGGATGCCCTGGGCCTGCTCATGGAGCACCACGTGGGGCACCTCCCGGTGGTTACGGAGGACGGCACCCTGGCCGGGCTCGTGTCCGAAACGCGACTGATGGAGGCCGACGGCCCGGATACGACGGTGGGCGACCTGGTGGCCGTCCGGCCCATGCACGTGGCCCCCGAGGAGCACATCTTCAACGCGGCCCGCACCATGGTGCAGCACGACCTGAGCGTGGTGCCGGTGGCAACGCCCAAGGGGCGCTACCTGGGCCTGATCCGGCGGCACGACATCTTCGACAAGTTTGCCCAGATGCTGTCCACGCAGCAGGCCGGGGCCATCGTGGCGCTGGAGGTAGATGCCCGCGACTACGCCCTGGCCCAGCTCATCCACCTGATTGAGCAGAACGACGGCAAGGTGCTCGCCGTGGCCTCCGAGTCGCCCGAGCAGTCCACCGACAAGATCCGCGTCACCCTCAAACTCAACGTGAAGGACACGGCCCGCATCCGCCACGTCCTGGAGCACAACGGCTACCACGTCGTGGCCTCCTTCGGCGAAGAGGAAGAGGAGCTGGAGGAGTTGGTGGAAGAGTTCGTTCGGTACCTTGAGGTGTAGCGTCGCTCGGACGCGCGATCTCTGGCACCCGGTGAGCCCCCGGTGATGGGCGGCGCAGCGTGGGATGGGGCCGGCGTCCACCGGCGCCTCGATCCGCGCCGTGCCCGCGGGGACCGCTGCGTCGCGGCGCATCCGCCCGTTCGTCTTTTCTCTTCCCCTGTTCCCTGGTCTCCAATGAGTGACGAATCTGCCTCCGGGGCGCCCGATTCGGCCGCCGTCCTGGAGTCGATGACGCTTCTCGCCAGCCTTTCGACGGCCGCCGAGGTGCGGGAGGCCGTGCAGGAACGCCGCACGGGGCGGGATCCGGCCGCGCAGGCGCCGAGCGACGTGGCCACCGTCCGGCTGCACGAGGCGCGCCGGTCGCTCATGGACCTGCTCATGCAGCTGGTGCTCGGGCAGGTGCCCCTGGAGCGCCACGAGGAGCACGCGCTGGGACACGCGGTGCGGCAGTTCGACCTCCTCATGAAGCTGCGCCGCGCCAAACGACTGACGAAAACCATGCATCAGCACCTTCTCAGCCTCTACCCCGAGGTGTCCGAGGAGCTGGTGGAGGAGGCCCGGCACGTGCACGACCAACTGGCCGCCTGGGCGGGCGGGGCCTCCCGCTCCGACCAAGAGGGGATGCCTCTGCCGGATGCGGTGGAGCGGGGCATTGCCTTCGCCGTGTGGGTGCGGCACGAGGTATGACGGAGCGGGCGGCGGGCTCACCCGCGGCGCCGTACGCGGCCGGGGCGGAGGTGGGAGAGCAGGGACCGGCTCGCCGCCCCGCAGCCCACGCCAATCGCCCCCCACAACGGAAGCAGTTCCCACGCGCCCGAGGCCCCCGTCCACAGGCCGGCGAGGGTGGCCGCCACGAGAGCCATCATGTAGACGGTCCCCTTTACCGACCAGACGGTAGCCAGCACGTAGCCCCACGGCTCGTCCCGCCACAGCCATACGGCCCCAAGCAGGGCCCCCGGCACCACCAGCGACAGGTCGAGGGCCGCGATCAGGTGCGTGTGGAGGCCCGTCGCATCAATCGGGGCGGGCACGGCGCCCGTTTCCAGATACCGAAGCGACTGGATGACGTAGAAGCCACCAAGTCCGCCCCCCACCAGTGTCATGAAGGTGACAATTTGCGGCACCGGCAGCGCATCCGACACCTGTGCGTGGACGCTCCGGGCGTCGACCGACGCGAGGCCGAAAATGAGGGCGGCCCCCGACAGGGGGACGAGCACCGCGTAGAGCAGAAAGAGGCTGTTGAACGCGGCCCCGAAGAGGTAGAAGGCGTAGGTGTAGACGGTGTAGGCCAGCAGGCCCAGCCACACGAGCATGGCCCGCCGCGAGCCCCGCCACGCCCCCGCCAGGGCAATCGTGAGCAGCGGCGCGGCCACCCCCAGCGTGACGAGGTCGTTCCCGTACCAGCCCGCCGCCACCAGGGCGTTGTCGCGATACAGGTCATGAGAAAAGAGCCCCAGGCCCGCGGTCACAGCCATGAGCACAGCCACGAGTACGGACAGGCGGTAGGCCGTTCGTCGCGTCGCAGTGGTCATTGGGAAAAGACGTGCAGGGGGCGGAGCGCCGTCGGGGAGAGAACAGTAAACGGGGAGGCGGCATGAACGCTCCATCTGATGCATTGCCTGCGCTCCGTGCGGGGCGGGGACCCCCATCGTTTTGGGTGTGATGCAGGGGCAAGACGCCCGTCCGTCCGGTCGAAAAGCGCACGGAATGGCCCCGCCGCGGGCGGAAGAGCAGGAGACCACCGGGCCGGCGGAGGGACGCCCACGGGGTGAACCATTGGTAGGAACACCCGTTACCATACGGATTCCCTATCAAACGACGAAACCTTTACGTTTCGTCACCCGCACGCCGTTCGACTTTCCCCGCCCCACCTGGTTATGAGCAAGACGACCGACCTTCCCGATCGCGCGATCAGCCCCTACGCGGCCTCGAACATTCAGGTGCTCGAGGGCCTGGAGGCTGTGCGCAAGCGCCCGTCGATGTATATCGGCGACGTGGGACTGCGCGGCCTGCACCATCTGGTCTACGAGGTGCTCGACAACTCGATTGATGAGGCGATGGCCGGGCACTGCGACCACATCGAGGTGGAGCTCCACGAGGACGGCTCGGTGTCGATTGCCGACAACGGGCGCGGCATTCCGGTCGACACGCACCCGTCCGAGGACCGCTCGGCGCTGGAGGTGGTGATGACGGTGCTCCACGCCGGCGGCAAGTTCGACAAGGACAGCTACCAGGTGTCCGGCGGGCTGCACGGCGTGGGCGTCTCCTGCGTAAATGCGCTGGCGTCCCGCTTCGAGGTCACCGTGCGGCGCGACGGCTACGTGTGGCGGCAAAACTACCGCTGCGGCGTGCCGGAGGCGGAGGTCGAGCAGGGCCGCCCGATGCGCGACGACGAGGAGACGGGCACCCACATCCGCTTCTGGCCCGACGAGGAGATTTTCAAGACGACGGAGTTCCGGTTCGAGACGCTCTCCGACCGCCTGCGCGAGCTGGCCTACCTGAACGCCGGGGTGCGCATCGTCATCGAGGACCACCGCGAGGCGGACGAGGACCTGGCCCGCGAGGAATACTACTCGGAAGAGGGGATTAAGGGCTTCGTGGAGTACCTCGACGAGGCCCGGGACGCGATCATCGACGACACGATCTATATTGCCGAGCAGGAGGGCGAGGTGCCCGTCGAGCTGGCCATGCGCTACAACGACGGCTACAACGAGAACGTCCTCTCCTTCGTCAACAACATCAACACGCACGAGGGCGGCACCCACATCACCGGGTTTCGCCGCGCCCTCACCCGCACCCTCAAGACGTACGCGCAGAAGGAGGGGATGCTCGATAGCCTCAAGTTCGACCTCTCGGGCGACGACTTCCGGGAGGGGCTCACGGCGGTGCTCTCCATCAAGGTGCCCGAGCCACAGTTTGAGGGGCAGACGAAGACGAAGCTGGGCAACTCGGAGGTGCAGGGGCTGGTCGAGTCGCTGATCAACACCAAGCTGGGCCGGTGGCTGGAGGACCACCCGGACCAGGCGGAGCAGATCATCAACAAAGTGATTACGGCCGCCGAGGCGCGGGCCGCCGCCCGCAAGGCCCGCGAGCTCGTGCAGCGCAAAAATGCCTTCTCGGGCGGCGGGCTGCCGGGCAAGCTGGCGGACTGTTCGACGCGCACGCCCGAGGAGGCGGAGCTGTACCTGGTGGAGGGCGACTCGGCGGGCGGATCGGCCAAGCAGGCGCGCGACCGTCACTTCCAGGCCATCCTGCCGCTCCGCGGAAAGATTCTGAACGTGGAGAAGGCCCGCCTCGACCGCATTCTGGAGCACGATCAGATCCAGAACATCGTCACGGCGCTCGGGACGGGGCTCACGTCCACGGAGGAGGAGTTCAACCTCAATGAGATGCGGTACCACAAGATTGTGATGATGACGGACGCGGACGTGGACGGGGCCCACATCCGGTCGTTGCTCCTCACCTTTTTCTACCGCCAGCTGCGCCCCCTCATCGAGAAGGGACACATCTACATTGCCCTGCCGCCGCTCTACCGCATCCAGCACGGCAGCAACGAGATCTACTGCTGGACCGACGACGAGATGCAGGAGCGGATGCGCGAGCTTCGGGCCGACGGCAAGAGCCCGAGCATGCAGCGCTACAAGGGCCTCGGCGAAATGAATCCCGAGCAGCTCTGGGCCACCACCATGAACCCGGAGACGCGGAAGATCCAGCAGGTGACTGTCGAGGACGCCGCGGCGGCCGACAAGACCTTCTCGACCCTCATGGGCGACTCGGTGGAGCCGCGCCGCAAGTTCATCGAGCGCAATGCCAAGTACGCGACGATTGACGCGTAGACGGAGTGTGTTGCGTAGCGCATAGTGCGTATTGCGTTGCGTATTGCGTAGTGCGTGTTGCGGGAGGGGCGTGGGCACGATGCGCAACCCCAAAACACACAATCTCACGGATCGAGCGAGGCTGCCGTGGAGCATTCCCCCCTCCAACATTCACAGTCCAGCCCGCAGCGGCCGGATGTAAGTGTGGTGGTGCCGGCCTACGAGGAAGCCGAGTCGCTTCCTGAACTCGTAGAGGGCGTTCGCTCGGCCTGCGAGGGGGCGAATCTGTCGTTTCGGCTGTGGATCATCGACGACGGGTCGCGGGATGGGACCTGGGAGGTGGTGGAGGGGCTGCACGACGAGGACGACCGCGTCGCGGGGCTTCGCTTCCGCCGCAACTACGGCAAATCCGCCGCCCTGGCCGTGGGCTTCGAGCGAGCCGAGGGCCGCTACGTCGTAACGATGGACGCGGACCTGCAGGACGACCCGAACGAGATCCCCGCCCTCCTCGAGATGCTGACGGAGGGGGATTACGACCTGGTGAGCGGATGGAAGAAAAATCGCAAGGACCCGATCAGCAAGACGGTGCCCAGCCGCTTCTTTAACTGGGTGACGCGCCTGTTCTCGGGGCTCCCGCTGCACGACTTTAACTGTGGGCTGAAGGCTTACCGGCGCGAGGTGGTGAAGAGCATCGACGTGTACGGCGAGCTGCACCGCTACATTCCCCTGCTGGCCAAGTGGGAGGGGTACGACCGCGTGGCCGAAAAGGAGGTGCGGCACCACCCGCGCAAGTACGGCACCACCAAGTTCGGGGTCGAGCGCTTCATTCAGGGCTTTCTCGACCTTATTACGGTGGTTTTCCTCACGCGCTACGCCGTGCGGCCCATGCACTTCTTCGGGACGCTCGGGACCGCGGCGTTTGCGCTCGGCTTTCTGGTGAGCCTCTGGTTGTCGTTCGACAAGCTCGTGCTCGGGCACCCGATTGGGGACCGCCCGCTGCTGCTGTTTGGGATTTTGCTCATCCTGTTCGGGTCGCAGATGTTCACCACGGGCCTGCTGGGCGAGATGATCATTCAGCCGCGCATGGAGGACACGTCGACCTACGAGGTGTCCGACGCGCTTCGTCCGGCGGAGGAATCCGTTGCCCCCTCGGCCCCGCAGGAGTAGCGCCTACGCGACCGTCACCGTGTCCGGCAGCGCGTCGAGCAGGGTATCGACGAAGGCCTCCAGAAGGCGCGGCTTGTGCGACCGACGACGCACGAGGCGGACCTGCCGGGCGGGCGTCGGCTCCGCGAAGGGGCGGACGTAGGTGTTGCGGGCGTCGGTGCTCATGTGGTGGGTGGCGAGGGCCGGCAGGAGGGTCATGCCGCCCGTGTGCCGCACCAGGTGCACCAGCGTCTCCAGCGATCCGCTTTCGAACTGGACGGCCGACTGGGGGGTAGAGGGCGCGGCCCCACACACCTGCAGCACCTGATCGCGGAAGCAGTGCCCATCGCTCAGCAGCCACAGGTCGTCGAGGGCCAGGTCGGAGGGGGACAGCGCGTCGCGGGGTCCGAGGCGGTGGGTGGGCGCGACGTACCCCACGAACGGCTCCGAAAACAACACACGGTCGTGGTGGTCGGGGCCGGCCTCGTCGGTGGCGATGAGCGCTGCGTCGAGCGCGTCGGTGTGGAGGGCATCGAGGAGCTCCGCGGTGGGCCATTCGCGTACGACGAGTGTGATGTCGGGGTACGCCTCGCCGAGGGCCGGGAGGAGGAGCGGGAGGAGGTAGGGCGCCAACGTGGGCAGCAGACCGAGGCGCAGCGTGCCGGTGACTCGATCCTGGACCGCAGTGGCCAGGTCCACCAGCTGATTGCGGGCCGCCAGCACCTCGCGGGCCTGGGCAATGATGCGCTCCCCGGCGGCAGTCGGCACCACGGGCTGATGACTCCGGTCGATCAGGTCCATCCCCAGCTCCTCCTCCAGCTGTTGCACCTGCGTACTCAGCGTGGGCTGGGTAACCCCGCACGCCGCCGCGGCCTCGCCAAAATGGCGGTGGGTGTCCAGGGCATCGAGATACCGCAGTTGAGCGAGCGTCATGGGCGTGGGCGGTTCGAGTATAGACTGAAACTATGACAAATATAGAGATTATCGATTTGAATGATCAACGTGCTCTCCCTACCTTTTGGAAGCAGCGCACTATCCACCTAGCAACGCCCCCATTTCTCTTTATGGCACAGGAACACGAGACGGACACCACAGGCGAGACCAACGGGTGCCCGGTCATGCACAACGGGTCGCAACCGGAGCGGGCGAGCACGCCCGCGACGACCCGCGAGTGGTGGCCCAGCAGCCTGGACATCGAGATTCTCGACCAAAATGCACAGGATGTCGGCCCCTGGAACGGGGAGTTCGACTACGCCGAGGCCTTTCAGGACATCGACTATGCGGAGCTGAAGGCCGACATCGAAGAGGTGCTGACCACCTCGCAGGACTGGTGGCCCGCGGACTATGATCACTACGGGCCGCTCATCATCCGAATGGCGTGGCACAGCGCCGGCACGTACCGCACCACCGACGGCCGGGGGGGCGCCTCCGGCGGTCGACAGCGACTGGCCCCGCTCAACAGCTGGCCCGACAACGCAAACCTCGACAAGGCGCGCCGGCTGCTCTGGCCGGTGAAGAAAAAGTACGGGCGCAAGATTTCCTGGGCGGATCTGTTTGTGCTCGCGGGCAACGTGGCTCTGGAATCGATGGGCTTCAAGACGTTTGGCTTTGGTGGGGGCCGGGAGGACGATTACAAGCCCGACGGATCCATCGACTGGGGCCCGGAAAATGAGATGGAGACCTGGGACCGGTTCGACGAGAACGACGAGCTTGAGGGACGCCTCGGCGCGACCGTCATGGGCCTCATCTACGTGAACCCTGAGGGGCCGGAAGGCACGCCGGACCCGGAGTGGTCGGCCCAGCGGATCCGTCAGTCCTTTGGTCGCATGGCGATGAACGACCGGGAGACGGCCGCCCTCATCGCCGGCGGGCACACGTTTGGGAAGGTCCACGGCGCCGACACCGACGACCACCTCGGGGCCGAACCCGAAGCGGCGCCCATCGAGCAGCAGGGCTTCGGCTGGAAAAACTCGCACGGCTCCGGCAAGGGCGGCGACACCATCACCAGCGGCATTGAGGGCCCCTGGACCGATGCGCCGACCCAGTGGGATCTGGGCTACCTCGACTTCCTGCTCGACTACGAGTGGGAGGTGCACAAGGGCCCGGGCGGCGCATGGCAATGGAGGCCGAAAGGCGACGAGATCACGGACACCGTGCCCGACGCCCACGACCCGTCGGAGACGGTGGACCCCATGATGCTCACGACGGACATCGCCCTGAAGCGGGACCCGGACTACCGGGAAATCATCGAGGACTTTCGCGAGGACCCGGAGGAGTTCCAGGACGCCTTCGCGCGGGCCTGGTTCAAGCTGATTCACCGGGACATGGGACCGAAGGAGCGTTACCTCGGCCCGGAGGTGCCCGACGAGGACCTGATCTGGCAGGACCCCGTGCCCGACGTCGACCACGAGCTGGTCGGGGACGAGGAGATCGCCGAGCTCAAGGAGCGGATCCTCGACACGGACCTGTCGGTCTCGCGCCTGGTGAAGACCGCCTGGGCGTCGGCCTCGACGTACCGCGACAGCGACAAGCGCGGCGGCGCCAACGGAGCCCGCATCCGCCTCAAGCCACACCGCAGCTGGGAGGCCAACGAGCCGTACGAGCTGTCCCGCACGCTGAATGTGCTGGAAGGCATCCAGCAGGACTTCAACGAGTCGCGCTCCGACGACGTGCGGGTGTCGCTGGCCGATCTGATCGTCTTGGGTGGGGCCGCCGCCATCGAGAAGGCCGCAGCGGACGCCGGCCACGAGGTGACCGTGCCGTTCCACCCCGGCCGCACCGACGCCACCCAGGAGCAGACCGACGTGGAGGCGTTCGAGTGGCTGGAGCCGAAGGCCGATGGCTTCCGCAACTACCTCGCCGACGATCCGGGGCAGGACTGGACGCCGGAGGAGTTCCTGATCGACAGGGCCGATCTACTGGACCTGACGCCCGCAGAGATGACGGTGCTCGTCGGCGGCATGCGTGCGCTGAACGCCACCCACGAGCAGGCCAACGGGTACGGCGTCTTCACCGACCGCCCGGGCACGCTGAGCAACGACTACTTCGTGAACCTGCTCTCGATGGACTACGAGTGGGAGTCGGTCTCCGACGACAAGGCGCTCTTCGAGGTGAAGAACCGAGAGACCGGCGAGACGGAGTGGAAGGCGACCCGCGTGGACCTGATCTTCGGGTCCAATTCCCGGCTCCGCGCCCTGTCGCAGGTCTACGGGGCCGACGACGCCGAGGAGAAGTTCGTTCAGGACTTCGTGGATGCCTGGACGAAGGTCATGACCCTCGACCGGTTCGACCTCGAGTAGGAGGCGCGCCCCGCAACGGGAGATTTTTGCTCCCCCCAGAAAGCCCCGGGTGACCGCACGGTCGCCTGGGGCTTTTTTGTTTAGGCGTCTCACCATCCGTCCCCGTCGTCGCTTGGCGACCGGGAGACCCGTTAAGTCGGGACGAAACAACAGCCTGTGCGAACCTGCAGGCGTGTTGGCGGTGTCGTATGTGGTTGCCCCCATAACTCACCGACTCCGCGTCATACATTCCGTTCCCCACGATGCAACAGCGCACCCTTGGGCAGAATGATCTCACCGTCTCCGCCCTCGGCCTCGGCTGCATGGGCATGTCCGACTTCTACGGGACGCCCGACGAGAACCGTGCCATCAAGACGCTCCAGCGGGCCCTCGACCGCGGCGTCACGTTTTTCGACACGGCCGACATGTACGGGCCCTTCACCAACGAGAAGCTGGTGGGCCGCGTCCTGGGCATGCATCACCACGAGGTGACGATCGCCACGAAGTTCGGCATCATGCGCGACGAGAGCGGCGCCGTGCACGGCATCAACGGGCGACCGAGCTACGTCGAGAAGGCCTGCAACGACTCCCTCCAGCGCCTCGGCGTCGATACGATTGATCTCTACTACCTGCACCGCGTCGATCCGGAGGTGCCCATCGAGCACACCGTGGGTGCGATGGGGCGGCTGGTGGAGGACGGGAAGGTGCGCTACCTGGGCCTCTCCGAGGCGGCCGCCGACACCCTCCGCCGTGCCAACGACGAGCACCCCATCACGGCGCTGCAGACGGAATATTCGCTCTGGAGCCGGGGGCCGGAAGAAGACATTCTGCCCACCTGCCGTGAGTTGGGCATCGGCTTTGTGCCGTACAGCCCGCTCGGGCGCGGTTTCCTCACCGGTCGCTTCCAGTCGCCCGAGGACCTGCCCGAGAACGACTGGCGCCGCCACAACCCGCGCTTCCAGGGCGAGAACTTCCAGAAGAACCTGGACCTCGTGGAGGAGGTGGAGCGCCTGGCGGCCGACAAGGGCGTGACCCCCGCGCAGTTGGCCCTCGCCTGGGTGCTGCACCAGGGCGACGACATCGTGCCCATTCCCGGCACCACGAATCCCGATCACCTGGACGACAACATCGGGGCGCTCAACGTGTCGCTCTCCGACGATGAGCTGGAGCGGATCGACGAGATTGCGCCGCAGGGCGTGGCGGCCGGCGACCGGTATCCGGACATGAGCAGCGTAGGGCGTTGACGTTGGCACGTTGGAAGGTTGAAGGTTAAAGGGACAGGAGGTGGAAAATGAGACAATGGGACAATGAAAAAATGCGGATTGCAGTCGTGGGGCCGATGCATCCGTACCGGGGCGGCATTGCGCACTTCACGGAGATGACGGTCACCGGGCTCGCCGACCGCGGCCACGACGTGCGGCCCGTCAGCTTCTCGCGCCAGTATCCCGACCTCTTGTTTCCCGGGAAGACCCAGTACGAGCCGGAGAGCGACGCCCCCGAGGCCGTGCGGGGGGCGCCCCGCCTGCTCGACTCCATCAACCCGCTCTCGTGGTTCCGGACGGGAGTTCACCTGCGGGACGAGGCGCCCGACGCGGTGGTCTTTCAGTACTGGATGCCCTTTTTTGCGCCTGCCTACGGTGTCGTGGCGCGGGGGCTGCGGCGGCACTACGGCATTCCGTCGTTTGCTGTGGTCCACAACGCGCTGCCCCACGAGCGGCACCTCGGCGACGCGCTCCTCAGCCGGTTTTTCCTGCGGGCCTGCGCCGGGCACGTCGTCATGTCCGACGCCGTGGCCGACGACACCCGCCGCCTCGCGGGCCCCAACGCCCGCATCGAACAGATTGCGCACCCCGTCTACGAGCGTTTTGGCGACCCGGTGCCCACCGCCGAGGCCCGCGCGGCGCTCGACCTGCCGAACGACGCGCCCGTGTGCCTCTTTTTCGGCTTCGTCCGGGAGTACAAGGGCCTGCACGTCCTCCTGGAGGCGATGCCCAACATACTGAACGACCTGCCTGATCTGCACCTCGTTGTGGCGGGGGAGCCGTACGACGATCCGGCCCGCTACCGCGACCTCATCGACCGGCATCGGCTCCACGACCAGGTGCGGTGGCACGACGAGTACATCCCGTCCGGCGACGTGCCGCGCTACTTCTGCGCCGCCGACCTCGTGGTACAACCCTACGTGTCGGCCACGCAGAGCGGCGTTGCCCAGATCGCCACCCACTTCGAGCGGCCCATGGTGGTGACGGACGTGGGGGGGCTCGCAGAGTCGATCCCGCACGAGGAGGTTGGGTTCGTCGTGCCCCCCGAGGATCCCCCGGCTTTGGCCCGCGCCGTCGGTCGCTTCTTTCGGGACGACTGGGGCGAGCGGCTCGCGGAAGGCGTTCGGAAGCGGCGACACGCGCAGCAGCCGGAGCGGTTGTTCGAGGCGATTGAGCGCCTCCGAACAAGCAGCGTGCGCTGAGAGACCGGGGCGACGGCGGCAGATTCGGGCGGCAGGACCCTCATCCGTGTGGAGTTTCTGCAATTTAGTCCCGAAACCGGCGGCTCGGGCTGCATCTGTCGTCGCCTCACTTTAGAATTGATCTAAACAAGACTCCTCCCATCACCCAGACGGCCCATGTCCCGATTGCTCAACGTCGCGTTTCTTCTCGTTTTGGCCGCCGCGCTGGTCGGCTGCGGGGGCGAGCAGGACGAGCTCGTCATCTACTCCGGCCGCAGCCAGGCCCTCGTCGACTCGCTCGTGCAGCAGTACCAGGAGCAGTCCGACATGCCGGTGCGTGTGCGCTACGGGTCGGACACGCAGCTGCAGGCCGCGCTTCAGGAGGAGGGCGATCAGAGTCCGGCCGACGTGTTCTGGGCGAACACGACCGGGGCCCTCGGCAATGCCGTAAACAATGACCAGCTCGCCACGCTGCCCGACTCCATCCTGGGGCGGGCGGAGCGCTTTGCGCCGTCGAGCGGGCGCTGGGTGCCGGTGACGACCCGCTTCCGCGTGCTCGCCTACAACACCGAGACCGTGGACTCGACGGACCTGCCCGCCTCGGTGCTCAATCTGCCCGAGCGCGACGATCTGGAGGGCCGCATCGGGTGGACGCCCGCCTACTCCAGCTTTCAAGACTTCGTGACGGCGCTGCGCCTCACCGAAGGCGAGGAGACCGCCCGCACCTGGCTGAACGACATGCAGGAGTTGAACCCGAAGAGCTACACCTCCAACACGCCCATGATCCAGGCGCTGGCCGCGGGCGAGATCGACGTGGCCCTCACGAACCACTACTACGTGCTCCGCATCCAGCACAGCGCGCCCGAGGGCGAATACGAAGGCGAGGAAGAGGAGGACGAAGAGGGCGAGGAGGAAGAATCCATTTCAGCCTCGGCGCCCGTGGACACGTACCGCTTTGCCGACGGCGACCTTGGCAACTTGGCCCTCGTGACGGGCGCGGGCGTCCTCCAGACGAGCGACCAGTCCGACGCGGCGCACGACTTCCTCCGGTTCCTCCTCTCACAGCAGGCGCAATCCTTCGCCGCCAACCAGGTGAACGAGTACCCGGTGGTGCGGGGGGCAGACGTGCCCAGCTACATGCTGTCGGTGGAGGAGGCCCTTGCGCTGAGCCCGACATTTGAGCTCGACCGCCTGCGCGAGCGCGAGCCCACCCTCGAGCTCCTCCGCGACGTGGGGCTTCTGTAAACAGGGGGCTGTACAGCCGATGGCCCGGACGGGCGGGGAGGGAGCTGGCGTGCCCCGCCTTGTCGCCTGAGACGACCGAGAGGACGAAAACCCTTTAGCACCCCTGACGGTCCTTTGAGACCTCCCCGAACTCGTCGCGCGGAACTGGATGTACTCCGTCGGTCGGGCCGGAAGAGCGAAGCGCTGGGACCGGAGACAACGAGGGCTCCGGGGCGCGCTTGTGGGGCTGAGCCAACGACTCAAGCCTGGAGCGACGAAACCGGACGTTTTGCTAGAGCGTCTCAACTAATTACTCCCGTACGACGGAAGAGGAACGAATGACGCCGGCCCGTGCCCTTCGCACCATTCGGACCCGCTGGTACGTGGTGGCCCCGGTGGTGCTGGTGGTGGGCGGTGTGCTGGTGCCGCTCGTGTACCTTCTCGTGCGGGCCCTGCAGGCGGAGCCGCAGACCTTGTGGGACCTGGTGGTGCGGACCCGCAACCTGCGTCTTCTGGGCAACACCGTGGGGCTGGCAGCGGGCGTGCTCGTGGGGACTACGGCTATCGCCTTTCCGCTGGCGTGGCTCACCACCCGCACCGATCTGCGCGGAAAAGGGCTTCTTACCCTGCTGGGGGTGCTGCCCCTGGCGGTGCCCGGCTACGTGATGGCGTACGTCCTCCTGTCCACGACGGGCAGCTACGGCACCCTCGCCCAGGTGGCGGGCGTGGTGTGGCCCCGCCTCGACGGCTTCGACGGCGCGCTGATTGCCCTCAGCCTCAGCACCTACCCCTACCTCTTCCTCAACCTGCGCACGGCCCTGCAGGGGCTCGACCCCGCCCTCGAAGAGTCGGCCCGCTCACTGGGCTACGGGCCGTGGCAGACCTTCGGGCGGGTGGTGCTGCCGCAGCTGGGGCCGGGATTCCTCTCCGGGGGCCTGCTGGTGGGGCTGCACGTGCTGGGCGACTTCGGGGTGGTGTCGTTGATGCGGTTCGAGACGTTCAGCTATGCGCTGTATCTGCAGTACACGGCCTCCTACGACCGCATCTATGCGGCGTGCCTGGCGCTGATGCTGCTGGCCCTTACCCTGGCCGTGTTGGTGCTGGAGGCCCGCCTGCTGCGCGGCCTGCTGCTGCACCGCACCGGGAGCGGCACGGCGCGGGCGTCGCGTCCGCACCGGCTGGGGGCGTGGCGCTGGGCCGGGTACGCCTTCGGCGGCGGGGTGGCGCTGGCGTCGGTGGGCCTGCCGGCGGCCACGGTGGGGCACTGGATGACGGACCTCGCGGCGGGCGGCATTCCCTGGGACCGCCTCGGCACGTCGCTCTGGGCGTCCGTGTCGGCCTCGGCGCCGGCGGCCCTCCTGGCGGCGGCCCTGGCCCTGCCGGTGGCCTACCTGGGCGTCCGATACGAGTCGGACTGGACCCGCGCCGTCGAGCGCGTCGCCTACCTCGGCTACGCGACGCCCCCGCTCGCCTTTGCGCTCGCCCTCATCGTGTTCACGCTGGGCGTGCTGCCCTTTGGGTACCAGACGCTTGGCCTGTTGGTGGCGGCCTATGCGCTGCACTTCATGGCTGAGGCCATCGGCCCCATCCGGAGTGCCCTCTACCAGGCCCCACCGCACCTGGAGGAGGCCGCCCGCTCGCTGGGCCGGTCCCCCCTCGGGGCCTTTGCGAGCGTCACCCTGCCGCTGGTGCGCCGCGGCCTCCTGGTGAGCGTCGCGTTCGTCTTCCTGTCGGCCATGAAGGAGCTGCCGATCACCTTCCTGCTCGCCCCCATCGGCTTCGAGACGCTGGCGATGGGGGTGTGGAGCTACGCGGAGGAGGCCATGTTTGCGGAGGCGGCGCCCTACGCCCTGACCATCATGTTCTTCTCGGCCTGCTTCGTAGGCCTGCTTCTCGTGCGCGAGCGGGCCTCCACCCGGGTCCCGACCGAGACTGGAACGACCGCCGCGTGAATTGCGTGCCGCATCCGTCATGAGCACGTCCCTCCTTTCCGTTCAGCACCTGACGAAGCAGTTCGCCCCGGACGCCCCGCCGGTGGTGCACGATGTGTCGTTCGATGTGGACGACGGGGAGATCTTTGCCATTCTCGGCCCCAGCGGCTGCGGCAAGACCACCACGCTCCGGTGCGTGGCCGGCTTTGAACGGGCGACGGAGGGAACGGTCACGCTCCGGGGGCGCACGGTGGAAGGGCCCGACACGCACCGCCCGCCCGAAGCGCGCGGCGTGGGCCTTGTGTTTCAGGACTACGCCCTGTTTCCCCACCTCACGGTCCTCGAAAACGTCGCCTTCGGCGTGCAGGAGGGTACCCGGGCGCAGCAGACGGACCGCGCCCGCGACGCGCTCGACATGGTGGGGCTCGACGGCTACGAGGACCGCCGGCCGCAGCACCTCTCGGGCGGCCAGCAGCAGCGCGTGGCCCTCGCTCGCGCCCTCGCCCCGGCCCCCGACCTCATCCTGCTCGACGAGCCCTTCTCCAACCTCGACGCCCTGCTGCGCGAGGAGACGCGACAGGAGGTGCGCCAGCTCCTGAAGGACCGTGGCATGAGCGCCGTCCTCGTGACGCACGACCAGGAGGAGGCGCTCTCGTTTGCCGACCGCCTGGCCGTGATGCGGGGGGGGCAGATCGATCAGATCGGCACGCCGGAGGGCGTCTACGACCAGCCCCGTACGCTCTTTGTGGCGCAGTTCCTGGGCCGCACCAACCTGATGCTCTCGCAGGCTGAGGGCACGGCGGCCGACACGCCGCTCGGGCGCGTGTCTCTCACCGGCGAGGCCGAGGGCACCGTGATGGTGTCGCTCCGCCCCGAGCACCTCACCCTCAAGCCGCCCGAGGCGGACGCGGGGCCCCGCGGCACGGTGGTCGACCGGGCCTTTAAGGGGCACGACATCACATACCGCGTGGAGTGCGACGGCAGCGAGTACCTGGTGCACACGCACAGCCGGGTCTCGTACGCGCCGGGCGACACGGTGTGCATCTGCCCGCGCTCGCCGGCCGTGGTGCTGGAGCGGCGGTCGAGCCCGAAGGACGTGCCGATGGGGGCCACGCCGGACCCGGAGGAGGTGTAGGCGGGTGCCGACGGAAGAGCCCCCAGCATAACGACGACGTTACAGAGCCCGTTCTGACCTACGGAAGATTCTCCAGGTCATCCAGGTCTTTGTGTCGTCCGCTCGCCCGTTTGTTCTCTTTCAACGTCTCAAGCCCGATGAAGTGAATCGGCGTTCCGTCGTCCATCTCCTCCACAACGCGAGATGATAAGCATTCCGCAAACGCAACGCCGGTCACCGATGTCAAAATCTCGATTTGAAGCGGCGGGTGACCCATCCGAATGACGCAGTCGGGATCAAGGAACGGGTCCGGGGCGAGTTCCGGCACGTCAAAGCCGAATCCTTTCAGGGTCTCGACCAGCCGCCTGGCGTTCGTTTCCGTGGAGTCGACCCACACGTCCATGTCCCCAGTTGAACGCGGATGGCCGTGGGATCCGACGGCGTGCCTATCAACGATCAAATACTCAACACCGTTTTCGTCGAGCAGTCTCAAGAACTCTTTGAAGTCGCGCGGCAGGGTCGTAGTCATAGTTGAGTTGCCGCAACCGTTCGACGGCCGCCAACCGCTTTTCCGGCGATTGAGACTGCCAGTACGCCCGATCGTCGGATTGACCGGACAACGTGGTCACGGAAAATGCAGATCGATCGAGAGACGAGGAGTCGTCAATCATGGTCGCTCGGCACAATGTGAATTGATAGATCGGATGATCACCCGTGCTCCAGGGGCTTGCCAAAGTGCCGCGAGCATTATGGCGAACCTATCCACATAATGACGTTATGCCGACCAGGAGGTGTGTATCCACGATATAGCGTTCCGCTGCCCATATCAAACGGAGCGCTCCACTCTCTGTCCTGTCGTGAATCGTTCGTCGTCGCAGGGGGAAACCGCTGGGGGGACAGACGGGGGGGCTCCTCTCGTCGCATCTTTCGCCGACCGGCCGGCGTTGGGGTGTAACAATCGAGTCCTTTGGGTACCGTACCCACGTCACGTTCCTCCCGACGACTCCTTCTTCGTCTCATGTCCACCGACTACGACGTACTCGTCCTCGGCGGCGGCGCCGCGGGTCTCTCCGCCGCTGGCATCGCCACCAACCTCGGCGCCAAAACCGCGATGATCGAGCGCGACGCGCTGGGCGGCGACTGCACCTGGACCGGCTGCGTGCCGAGCAAGACGCTCCTGAAGGCCGCGAAGGTGGCCCACCAGGCCCGAAATGCCAGTCAGTACGGCCTCCCCGACCAGGCGGTCGACATCGACTTTGCGGGCGTCATGGAGCACGTTCGCGAGACGCGGCAGGAGGTGTACGAGGACGCCGACGCGCCCGAGATCTTTGAGGACATGGACATCGACGTGGTGGAGGGGGACGCGCACTTCATCGACGCACACACGGTCGCCGTGGAGCAGGCGGACACCTCGCGCCAGTTGACCGGCTCCTACATCGTGATTGCCACCGGCGCGAGCCCCCTCGTTCCACCGATCGACGGGCTGGACGAGGTCGACTACCTCACGAACCACACGCTGTTTGAGCTGGAGGCCCAGCCCGAGCGCCTCGCCGTGGTGGGTGCCGGGCCCATCGGCACGGAGATGGCGCAGGCGTTCACCCGCCTCGACACCGTCGTGACGGTGATCGACATGGCCGACCGCATCCTCACGAACGACGACCCGGAGCTGACGGCCCCCCTTCGCGAGACCCTGGAGGGGGAAGGCATCGAGTACGTGCTGGACGCGCAGGTCGAGCGGGTGTCGCAGGCCGATGGCATCGTCACCGTCGACGCCGGTGACGGGCATACCGTCGAGGCCGACGCCCTGCTGCTCGCCACCGGCCGGGCGGCCAACGTGGACGGCCTCAACCTGGAGGCGGCCGGCGTCGAGCATACCCGGAAGGGAATCACCGTCAGCGACCGGTGCCGCACGAGCCAGTCGCACATCTACGCCGCGGGCGACGTGACGGGCCGCTACCAGTTCACGCACATGAGCAACCACATGGCGAAGGTCGCCGTCACGAACGCGCTCCTGAAGATGCCGTCGAAGATGGACATCGACCACGTGCCCTGGGTCACCTACACCGACCCCGAACTGGCCCACGTGGGCGCCCATGCCTCCGACCTCGACGCCGACGGCGTATCGTACGAAACGTACCGCTTTCCCTACAGCAAGCTCGACCGGGCCATCACCGAAGGAGAGACCACCGGCCAGATCAAGGTGCACGCGAAGTCGCTGACCGGCAAGATCCTGGGCGCGAGCGTATTGGGGGCGCACGCCGGCGAGCTCATCACATCGTTTGCCATCGCGATGCGCAACGGGGTGACCCTCCGCAACCTCGGCGATACGATTCACCCGTACCCGGCCTGGGGCGAGGGGACGCGCCGCGTGGCCGACCAGTGGTTCGTGCAGAAGCAGTCGCCGATGGTCACGAAGGCGCTGCAGACCCTCTTCGGGTACCGTGGGCCGGTGCTAAAGCACGGGCCGGAGGAGATTATCTAACGGATGGACGGTGGGGCCGGAAAGGAACGGACGGGGAACTCGCGTCCGACGAAGAGGTGAGACCCCCTTGGTCTTCATGCGTCCTTTCTATCATCCGGTCTCGCTTCCATCATGTCATTTCGCTCCCTCCGATGGGCGGTCGGCCTCGCCGTCGCCTGTCTCGTGCTTGCCCCCCCTGCCCTCGCCCAGTCCATCGAGGTGGACCCGGCCGATCCCACACTGGAGGTGGGCGAGACCCAGCAGCTCACGGGCTACTACGTCGACGCCGAGGGGGAGCGGCAGCGCGACACGACGATTGCATTTTTTTCGCGGAATGGCCGCGCGGCGCCCGTCTCGCGCAGCGGCGAAGTGACGGCGCAGGCGCCGGGGACCCACACCCTCGTCGCCCTCCGCCCGGCCTCCGGGGGACAGGAGCGCCTGATGACGGAGGTGACGGTCACCGTATCGCAGGCCCCGGTTGCCGAGGTCGCGTTTGCGGACGTGCCGTCGCGGGTCTTCACCGACACGCAGGTGCCGGTTCGCGCAGAAGCCCGGACCGACGGCGGACAGGTCCGCGACGACGTGCAGATTCAGCTGGAAAGCAGCGACCCCACCGTCGCTGAGGTAGACCATCTGCACCGCCTGTCGGGGAAGGCGTCCGGGACGGTCACGCTCACCGCCCGCGCCGAGGGCCAGGAGGCCACCGCCCCCGTCGAGGTGGTTGAGAACCCCGTCGCGTCCCTCGACCTCACGGGCGGCGCCGACTCGGCCCGCACCGGGGACGTGCTGGATTTTGAGGCCACGCCCCGAGACGCAAACGGAGCGGCCGTGGACGACGCGCCCGTTCACTACGCCGTGCGCACTGAGCACACCGAGTCGATTGCGCCGGGCGCGACCGCCGAGATTGGCGGCGACGGCCGGTTCGTGGCGGAGGATGCGGGGCAGTACACCGTGGTGGCCACGAGCGGATCGCACACCGCCACGCACACCGTGTCCGTCACGCCGCGCAACCTGGACGGGCGCATTGAGGTGGTGGGACGGGGGCGCGTGAGCGACGTGCACACGTCCGACCTCTGGGTGTGGGAGGCCCCGGCCGACGGACGCGACTACGCCATCACCGGCACGTGGGGCGGCGACGGCGAGGCCTACTTCTGGGACGTGACTGACCCTGCGAACATCACGCCGGTCGACACCGTCACGGTCGACGCCCGCACGGTGAACGACGTGAAGGTGAGCGACGACGGGCGCACCTGCATCATCAGCCGCGAGGGCGCCTCCGATCGGAAAAACGGCATCGTGATTCTCGACTGCGCCGACCCCACCGAGGTGTCGGTCATCACCGAGTTTACCGAGCAGCTCACCGGTGGGGTGCACAACCTGTTCATCTACGAGGATCACGTCTACGCCCTCAGCAACGGGCGTCGCTACGAGATTATCAACATCGAAGACCGGGCCAATCCCGAGATCGTCAGCCAGTTTGAGCTGGAGACGCCCGGCCACTCCATCCACGACGTGTGGGTGGACGATGGCATCGCCTACTCCTCGAATTGGGAGGACGGCGTGGTGCTGGTGGACGTGGACAACGGCGTGCAGGGCGGCTCGCCCGCGAATCCGGTCGAAATCGGGCGCTACGCCTACCCGAGCGGCTGGAACCACGCCGCCTTCCCGTACGACGACGAGGAGACGGGCAAAGACTGGGTCGTAGCGGGCGACGAGGCCTTCCCCAACGGCCTCAACACGGAAAACGAACCGACCATCCCGGCCGGCTGGATCCACTTTATCGACTTCTCCGACCCCGACAATCCGACCGAGGAGGCACGCTATCAGGTGCCGGAGGCGGGCTCGCACAACTTCTGGGTGGAGGGCGACACCCTCTACGTGGCCTACTACAACGCCGGGCTCCGCGTGGTGGACCTGTCCGGCGACCTCAAAGGCAACCTCTACGAGCAGGGCCGCGAGATCGCACACTTCAAGTCGTTCGACCCCGAGGGCCGGATCCCGAATGCGCCCATGGCCTGGGGCCCGCAGCCGTACAAGGGCCACATCTTCTTCTCGGACTGGAACTCGGGCCTCTGGGCGGTGAAGCTTACGAGTGAAGAGTAATGCGTGAAACGTAAGGAGGAGGGACCGGCCTCTTCCGCCGACCTGTAACGTTCAACGTGCCAACCGTTAACGCGAACCCCGACTGCCATGCACTTCTCCCGTTTTCTCGTACTCGCCGGGCTCCTCCTGGCCTTGACTGCTGCCCCCACGTTCGCCCAGGACTATTACGCCTACGTCGCGTCGGAGTCGGCGGACGAGGTGGCGCTCGTGCGGTTTGACGGGGAGGAGGCGACCGTCGAAGAAACCATCCGCGTCGGGCGGATCCCCATCGAGACGGAGGGGGCGCACGGCCTCACGGTGTCGCCGGACGGGGCGCACTGGTTCGTGTCCATCGCCCACGGCAAGCCCTACGGCCGCGTGGCGAAGTACGAGACGGGGACGAACGAGAAGGTGGGAACGGCGACGGTCGGGATGTTTCCCGCCACGATGGAGATCTCGACGGTGACCGGCCTGCTCCACGTTGCCAACTTTGATTTGCACGGCGAGCAGGAGCCGAGCAGCATCTCCCTGGTCGACCCCTCGACGATGACGGAGGTCGAGAAGATCGAAACGGGCATCATGCCGCACGGCTCGCGCTTTTCGCCGGGCGGGCGCATGCACTACTCCGTGGGCATGATGGACGGCACGCTCTACGAGATCGACGCGCTGGAGCGCACGGTGACGCGCACACTCACCCTCGACGGGGACACGCCCAAGCCGACGTGGGTGCAGTCGCATCCGTCCGAGCCGCTCGCGTACGTGGCACTCAACGGCGGGGACGCGGTGCTGGAGGTAAGCCTGGCAGACTGGCGGGTTACGCGCCGGTTCGATACCGGTGAGGGCACAGCGCCCTACAACCTCGATGTGACGCCGGACGGCGAGACGCTGGTTGTGACCTACAAGGGCACCGGCGAAACCGGCATCTGGGACCTGACCACCGGGGAGCGGCTGGCGCGCCTGGAGAACAGCCGGACGGTAACGCACGGGGTGGTGACGACGCCCGACAACCGGTACGCCGTGGTGACGGCCGAGGGCGTGGGGGGCGAGCCGGGGGCGGTCGACATCTTCGACCTAAAGGCGAACGAGCGCGTCGCGTCGGTCGACGTGGGGCAGCAGGCCGGGGGCGTGGCGTTCTGGAAGATGGAGCCCACGACCGCCGCCGCATCCGATGCTTCGAACTAACCGCGTCTCCAATGCCTGCGGATCGCCTCCGGTCTGATGCGGGCACGTATGCGTTGCTCCTGCGGGCCGACGACGCCCAGACGATTGGCGTGGGGGCGCTCGGGGAGCTGGCCGTGCAGCCGGGCCGGTACGTGTACGTCGGGAGTGCCTTTGGGCCGGGTGGGGTGCAGGCCCGAGTCCACCGCCACGCCCGCGGCGACGGGGCCCTCCACTGGCACGTCGACTATCTTCGCGCCGTCGCGACCCTGATGCGCGCGTGGTGGACGCACGACGATACGCGACGAGAGTGTGCGTGGGCGGCGGCCCTCCGTCATCGGCCCGGCGCAACCGTTCCTCTGGAGGGCTTTGGCGCGTCGGACTGCTCCTGTCGGAGCCACCTGATTCGGTTGGGGGACGGGACAAAGTGGACCGCCATTCAAGACGCGCTCCGGGCCGAAGCCCCGATCCACAGCGCGAGTGCAGAGGCCTGGCCCCCGTAGGTTTTGGGACGCGGCGGGCGGAAATGTGGGAGAGGGGCAACAAAGTCGGGCCATCCGGACCGGCTCCCCGAGTGGACAGTAGCAGCGATACGTCTTAAACGAGACGTGAAAGCCCCACGATGCCCCTGATTCGACGATATCCTTCTCAGCCAATCGTTCTGGAGTTCATGAAAGACAGTAAGGGCTGGATTTTTGCCGCTGGCGTGCTTGCGCTCGCATTCTCAATCTACCTCTGGTTCAGCGGCAGCAAACAGGCCGCCATCTTCGTCGGGCTCTGGGTGCCCTCCCTGTGGATTCTCGCTGATCTCGTCGAGAAATCTGAGCTCACCGCGTCATGAGACTTATTGCCGAGTACTTCGGGCTCTTCGTGTTCGGATTTGTTGTGTTCATGGCTGGGCTCGTGGCCCTTCCCCCGGCCACCTCGATCGGGGAGGTGGTTGGCATGGGACTGGCCTTCGTCGTGATTGCGGGCGGGTTCACGTGGTATTACAACAGCGATCTGCCGGCGGGAGAGCCGGGGCGGCAGCCGATGAATCGTCCCCCCGAACACAAGCGTCCCGACGGTTCGGGTCCGTAGCGGCCGCGGGCGCTGCGAGAAAACGAGGGCCAAGTGGTGAACAATGGTGCCGATCCCGCCGCCAGCGGCATCGCCCGCACCTTATCCATGAAGGAGCCGGATGGGCGAAGCCGGTTTCGTGTGGTTCCCCGGGCGGGGGATTGAGACGGTGTTACTGGTTGGGAAGGCCTCTTCGGGATTCGCGTTTCGGTTGTGCATGACATAAAGGAGCCCCTTCACCCGAACCGGTACGCGACTCGGTTATTCTGACATCTCAGTTGGTCGTTCTGCCCTCCCAGCTTCAGGGGCTCCCGTGGAGCCCTGAAAGCGATCGTCAGGAAGTGAAGCACCTGTCGAGTCCCCCACCGATCACGCCACCAACAAATCCTCCGAGCCCGTCTTGCCAGGGCAGGGCCAGCAGAAGCGCCCCGTCGCCGACCCCCTGGGTTAACGTGGCCACCAGCATCACGGCGGCCCCCAGAAGCGTCCCTGCGAGGAGACCCGACGTGGCGATCTCCCCCCATCGAGAGAGCGAAACCCGAGCGGCGGCCCACCGCGTGACTTCTTTCCACGTGCTTACGCCCAGTCCGCCAAGCAACGCGTAGAGAAAGACCCAGCGAACGAGCGCAGGCTCTGTGAGAAAGCCCGGGCCGAGATGCTGAATGAGGGCGAACACTCCACCGCCAAGGGCCCCGGCCACGCCGTATTGAACAACGCGACGAAGAGGAGAGGTCGGCGGCACAGGTCTGCTGAAGGGCGGTTCTGAGGTTCCGTTCGCGTTTCCGTTGTCCATGGCGGATGGGGGGTGCAGTGTGGGTAGATGCAGCGTACAGTTGCGGGGCCACGTTCCGTCATGCGGCCACCCAGCGCCGGGCCTCCGTCCTGCACCGGGCATTAGTCCGTGTCGGCCAGCCGGATGGTCACGCCAAACGTCGGCTGCAGGAAGGTCGTCCGCGAGCGGCGAATGTCCAGTTCACTGCGGTCGAGCTGCCCGTTGCCGTTTTGGTCGCTGAGCGCCCCCTCCGTGAGGTATTCCGCCTCCTGACCCAGCAGGTACTGCACGCCAAGATGGAGGTCCACCCTGCGCACACTCTTGGTCGGGTTGTCCTGCCGGTAGACCTGAATGTCGATGCCTGCTCCGAGCCCGCCACTGAAGGCAAAGTCATCGAAGTTGGTGGATCCGGCCACCTCGTCGCCGAGGTCGCCCTCATCAATGCGGGAGCGAGTGAACAGGTATTTGAAGCCGGCCAGGGCCTCAGCGTAGGGCCGGAAGCGACCCGTTCGGGATTGGAGGCGAGCCGTCAGGTGCGTCTCCAAGACGTTGTTGCTCGTGGACACCTCCACCGGCACGCGGGGACCGACCGTGGAGCTGAACGGCACCTCGTTCTCCACATGGCCGTACCCAAAAAACCCGACGTCCACACCCAGCAGGAGGGGGCTTCGGTTGATCCAGCCGCCAAGGGAGAGCCGGACGCCGGCTCCGGGCCCGACGTTGTCGCGAAGACGGCCGACCGGGACGCCGCCAATGAGTCCGCCACTAACCTGCCCGGAGATTGCCGGCGCGTCGGTGGTGTCGGGCAGGCCCTGGGCGTCGGATGCCTCCTGGCCCAGGGCGGGCGCTGCCAACAGGAAGACGGAGGTGAGCAGGGTCGTGGCGATGAAAGACAGAGATCGGCGAAATCGGAAAGAGGAGTCCGAAAACATAAGAGAACATCGTTGCTTTGTTCGATGGGCACGCGCAGAACCTTGTGTGCCGGGCGGACGCCGTCTCCGGCGCGGCCCCGACGTCCATCGTTGCGTGAGGATAAATGAGGGAGTAAGAGGGGGAGTTTGTGCCGCTCGATGGGCGTGAGATGCTCCCTGCAAGCGTCCGAATTTCTGGACGAACGTAGCGAGAATGAAATTGTCGGCTGCAGTTCCCCCAAGGCCAGCTACGAAGACGCGCGCTGCGACTTCTGCGGTGCGTAGAGCCGCGTGCGCAGCGGAGAGCGCCTTTGTCGAAGCCTCCAGGCGGCGCACAGAGCTCTCGCGCCTGCTTCAAAAGGCGAACCGCCCGATGACGTGGCTGCCACGTGAAGACGACGACCATCGGACGGGCGCGCTGGTAGGGCCAGCAGCGGAAGCGCACGCTCATCGAACGATGTCTGCGCCCATGGGATTTCGCTTCCTTCTCTGCACACGCTCTGGTACCCTGTCCTCGGAGCGAAGAGCCGATGCATCGGGGAAGAGTCGGGGCCTCCGGGGCCTTCTCCAAGTGCGGGCTTCTTGAATCGAGTCGCGAGAATCGATGGATCGCACGCGCGCCTACTGGCTGTGTCAGATTGCCGGATGGTCGCTTTTCTCCGGCATCACCTTGGGGATCCACCCAGAAAATTGGGCCCCCGGTGAGATCCAGACGACCCTCCTCTACTGGCTCCTGGCGATTGCCCTCAGCATCGGCCTCACTCATGCCTTCCGGGCGTATGCCGGGCGGCATGGCTGGACGCGCCTTTCCCTGAAGCAACTCGTCCCGCGGGGCGTAGCCGCCGCCGTCGTCGTGGGGGGACTCCTGACCAGCCTCAAGCTTCTTTTCGTAGTCTTCGGCCCGCTGGGCAGAGTTGCGCACAATCGAGCAGAGCCTCCGCTCGCCGAGGGAGCACTGAGCAACGTGCTCGTCGTGGGGGCCTGGATGGCAATCTATTTTGGGGTGCACGCGGCCTGGAACTACCGGCAGGCGGAGGTCGACCGATGGAAGCTGAAGGCCGAGGCCCAGGCCGTCCGGCTCGATGCCCTCAAGCTGCAGCTCAACCCACACTTCTTCTTCAACAGCCTCGCGAGCGTACGTGCCCTCATCAGCGAGGCGCCCCGACGGGCCAAGAAAATGGTCGCGCGCCTGGCTCGCCTGCTCCGAAAAACGCTGCGGGCCAGCGAGGAAGAGACCGTGCCGCTACGAGAAGAGCTCTCGACGACTGAGACCTACCTCCAGCTCGAAAAGGTGCGCTTCGAGGACCGGCTGGACTGGACCGTCGACGCCTCCGAGGCAGCCCTGAGCTGCTCGGTGCCGTTCATGCTGGTGCAGACCCTCACCGAGAACGCCGTTAAACACGGCATCGGGCAACGCCGGGGCGGGGGCACCATCCGGGTGGAGGCGAGCGTGGAGGACGGTGCCCACGGACCGTCGCCGGACACGCTGTGCCTGCGCGTCGCGAACCCGGGCCAGCTGGAGGGAGGCGCAGGAGCCGCACCGGGCAGCGGCACGGGCCTGGAGAATGCCCGCGAGCGGTTGCGCCTGCTGTACGGGGACGATGCCTCGCTGACCCTGATGCAGGACGGCCCGGAGACGGTCGCCGCGATCGTGCGGCTCCCGCGCCTATCGGGCGCTCGTGCTGAGGAAGCAGGGGCGGCAGATCCCTCCCAGGACCCTGCTTTGCCGCGCGCCGCCCGGCCTGAAAACGAGCGGCCCCGAGACGCAAGGTCTTCGAACGGAGCGCCTGAAGCGGAGCCCGACGCATCGTCGCCGACCTCCACTGGGAACCGTCCTTCCGCCCTCTCGCAGGAGAAGAGGGGGGGCAGCGGCCCGGGCAATGCCGGCGAAACCCGCATGAGTCGCCTACTGGTGGGGTCTTCAAGCTACTGGGCCTGCCAGGCAGGAGGCTGGGGAGCCCTTCTTGCCCTTTTTACGGGCGTGGTGGTGTTCATGGATGGACAGGCCCCAGGTTGGGAAGAGCTCCTCGAGAGGCTGGTGGGAATCGGGGCCTTCGTTGCGCCAGCTGTCGGGCTCACTCACATCTTCCGCCTGTATGCAAAATGGAAGAACTGGTCGGCGCTGTCCCCGCGACAGCTTCTTCCACGGGCCGGCGCCGCCGCCGTGCTGCTGGGAAGCGCGTACGTCCTCGTCACCTCCCCGCTCGCACTGGACCCGGCGGAGTTGCCGGCCGCGTGGGTCCCCTGGCTGCGATCCGTCCTGGATGAGATGGTCCCCGCTGCGCTTGGCTTCTCGGTATTTATGGGGATATGGATGGCCCTCTACTTTGGCGTGCAGTCCGCCCGGAAGTACCGACAGGCCGAGATTGACCGGCAGAAATTGCAGGCGCGTGCCGAAACGGCCCGGCTGGAGGCGCTCAAGCTGCAGCTCAATCCCCACTTCTTCTTCAACAGCCTTGCCAGCGTGCGCTCTCTGATCAGCGAAGCGCCGGCGCGCGCCCGGACAATGGTGGGGCGCCTGGCGCGTCTGCTGCGACGGACGCTGCAGGCGAGCGACAAAAAGACCGTGCCCCTTCAGGAAGAACTTTCCACGGTCGAGACCTATCTGTCGCTCGAAACGGTGCGCTTTGAGGACCGGCTGGACTGGACGATGGACGTGGGGGCGGCGGCCCGGCAGCGCCACGTCCCGTACATGCTGGTACAGACCCTCGTCGAGAACGCCGTCAAGCACGGGATCGGGCAGCACCGGGCGGGCGGCACCATTCGGGTCGATGCAGCCGTTGAGGGCGAAGAGTCCCCGCTTCGCCTGCGAGTGACCAACCCGGGCCAGGTGGGAGAGGGGACCGGCGCGGAGCACGGAGGCGGCATTGGCCTGGAGAATGCCCGCGAACGGCTGCAGCTTCTCTTCGGTGAAGAGGCGTCGCTACGACTTGTCCAACACGACCCGGATACGGTTGCGGCCATCGTTCAGATTCCACTCCCCTCCGCCTTGGAGGACGGGCATCCTGCCGGTGCGGCACTGCCTGCGTCCGCGGGTGCCCTTCGCGACGCAGCCCCGATCGGGGCCGCCAGTGCTTAGCGCAGCGCCTCGCGGCTGATTTCTCGCGCAAACATCGACTTTCGTCGTTTCCCTTGACTGCAGACCCTCCCACAGCCTCTAATGTCCACGCTTGATACCCTCCTCGTTGACGACGAGCGCCTTGTGCGCAGCGAACTCCGTCGCATGCTCCAGCCCCATGATTCGGTCGATGTGGTCGGGGAGGCGGCCGATGCTACCGAGGCCGAGGCGACCATTGAGGCGGTCGATCCGGACCTGCTCTTGCTCGACGTGCAGATGCCGGGCGACAGCGGGTTCGACCTCCTTGAGCGTCTAGACGACGTGCCGCACGTGGTCTTCGTGACCGCCTACGACGAGTACGCGATCCGTGCCTTCGAGGTGAACGCGCTGGACTACCTCGTAAAGCCGGTCGAGGAAGAGCGCCTCGCCGAGGCCCTCGACACAGTGCAGGAACAGGCCGCCCTATCGGGCGAACGGGCAGGGCCGGTGTCTCAACCGGCCCCCGACGAGGGGGAAGAGCCCGACACGCTCAGCGCCGAGGACCAGGTGTTCGTAAAGGACGGGCGCCGCTGCTGGTTTGTGCGCTTAGGCGAGGTGCGCTTGTTTGAGGCCGCCGGCAACTACACCCAGCTTTATTTCGACGACGAAGAGCCACTGATCCACCGATCGCTGACCTATCTCGAAGAACGTCTCGATCCGGACCAGTATTTTCGTGCCAGTCGCCAACACATACTCAACTTCAAGTGGGTTGAAGACATGAGCAGCCGTTCCAGTGGGAAGCTGGTTGCTCATCTGACGGGGGGGACCGAGGTGGAATTGTCCCACCGGCGCTCGCGTACGTTTCGCGACGAGATGAGCCTCTAAAGATCCACGCCCGAGACTGGCAGGCCGGGGACGACTCACGAGGGGCCTGACGAGGGGCCTGGCTAGCGGACGTGCCGGTCGGCATGATCCAGAAAGACGCCCCAGTCGACGAGGTTGAGGGTGTGCTCGCCGGAGCGGAGGTGGTATCCCGCACGGCTCAGTACGGGGGCGTCCGGCTTCGGCAGGGTGCGGGTGGCAAGGCCCTGTTGGCCGAGGACAGTCCACGCCGGAGAAGCGTGTTTGGTGGACACAAACATGCCCTTGGGGTCGGCCCATCGGTCCTGGGTCTTTGCGCTGACAAGCACCGGCCGCGGGGCCATCAGGGCCAAGAGCTGGTGTTGGTCCACCGGAAGTGCGGATTCGTTCTCCCGATACTGGCGGAAGCGATCCCGAAACCAGTGGGGGAACCTGGTGTCGATGTGAACGATGCGTTCCCCGTAGCGCCGCCAAAAGAGGGCGCGAGCCGGAGCATTCGGTCCTGAAGAGGCCGTTGCGAACACGCCGGCGTCCAACCGCTGGACGAAAGAGGCGCTCGACTACGCCCTCAACCGTTGGGGGCAGCGGCTGACCCTGGATGCTCTCTCTGACTGGCTAGGGGAGTTGGGGCCCGAGGAGTCCGCTCCGGTCGGAGACCTACGGGTTACCCGGCTCCACGGAGTGTGTCGTCGATGTGCGCCCGGGCGTCGTCTTCAGGGCCATGAGGCATAGAGGGGCCGAGCGATGAGCTCGGATTCGAAGCAGATGTACACCGGGTCCTTTTGGAAGAACCAGTGCTCAGGGTATTCTCAGGGCCCCCAGGTTGCGACCAGAAAAAATGCAACTACAGCCGAGAGAGGCGAGTTGGTCGACCGATCGGTTTGCCTATGATGTCCCCGAGCCCCTAAATCATTGACACACAGAAGCTCAAGAGGTGGAGAGGTGGGCCCGGGGGGACTCGAACCCCCGACCGATCGATTATGAGTCGACTGCTCTAACCAACTGAGCTACGGGCCCGTGCGCGGCGACAACCGCAAAACCATTCACTTTCGCGGTTCGTGAGGGTTCCGAGGCCGATGCAATCCGGGCACCGGGCCGGCGGCGATTTGTATTTGTGGCGAATCGGGGTCCGGGGCGCAACATGGACGGGTGTGATGAATTTGCTTCTCTCACCCATTCTTTTCGCCCGTCGCACAAGCGCCTCTTCCTCTATGAAATACACTTCGGCCAAGGATGTGATGACTTCGGATGTCAAAACCGTCGGGGCGGACTGGCCGCTCGACCGGGTCGCGGAGTTTCTCATCGAGCACGACATCTCGGGGGCGCCGGTCGTCGATGGGGACACGCTCGTGGGCGTCATTTCGCTGACCGACCTCGCGCGTCACGACAGCGTCTCAGGCAACCGCACGTCCAGCGATCGTCCGGCGGCCTATTACCGGAATGAGCTTGAGCACCTCTACGCGGAGGAAGAGGTCGACCAGCTGCGCGTCCGGGAGGGGGACGAGACGACGGCCCGCGACGTGATGACCGACGAAATCTACGACGTTAACGCACACACGTCGGTTCAGCAGATCGCGCAGGTCATGCACCGGGGCCGCATCCACCGCGTCTTCGTAACGACCGACGGGGAAATCCGAGGCGTCATTAGTGCCCTCGACATGCTGAAGGTCGTCGCCGAGGCGTAGACCGGTCGGGGCGAGACGTGGTCTCGGCCTGTCGGCACGAGCGGGAGGCGGTGCCGGCGATGAAGGCCGCCCGGTGGTCCTGAACGAACCGGGCGAACGGGCGGCTGGGGCGTCCGGTGATTTCGATTACGGACGATGAGACGGTGGTTGTCGCCCCCTGTTGGAGCCAGCGGGCAAGGGCCGTCAGGTTGTCGGCCCACCAGGTGGAGCAGCCCATACCGACCAGCATTTCGTGGTACCGATCGGGGGGAAGGTCGACGTAGTGGATGGGCCGGCCCAGGGCGGCGGACAGGGTTTTGGCCAGCTGGGTGTACGAGAGCGACTGGGGGCCTGTGAGCGTGTAACTGCGGCCCTCGTGCCCCCCGTCGATCAGGATTTCGGCGGCGACGGCCGCCACGTCGCGGGCGTCGATGAATGGGAGAGCCGCGTCGCCCAGGGCGCCGAAAAACAGCCCGTCGGAGGCGATCGTCTCGGCCGAGCCGAGCAGGTTCTGCATGAACCCGTGGGGGCGCAGGAAGGTGGCGGGCACGGCGGCGGTGCGGATCTGGGACTCCGTTACGGCGTGCCACCGGGCGAGGGGCACCGGCGCTTCCGGGCCGGCGCCCAGGGCGGACACCTTGACGATGTGGATGGGGCGGCCGGTGCGCTGGATCGCCTCAACGACATTTCCCTGCAGCACGACCTGGTTCGGGGCTGCGGGGGAGAGCAAAAACACCCGATCGATGCCCGTGAGGGCGTCGTGGAGGAGGGACACATCGGAAAGGTTTCCCTCCACCACCTCGACGAGCGGGGAGGGGAGCGCGGCCCGTGACCGGTCGCGAACAAGCACGCGGACCGGCAGGTGTCGGTCCGCGAGCGTCCGAAGAAGGGCGGTGCCGACCGTGCCGGTGCCCCCGGTAACGAGGATGGAGGAGGACATGAGGCGAGAGACAAAGGGCCAGAAGGGGCAGAACCCGTTCAGAAAACAACCTGTTTCCTATATCGCCCATTCGTTGTCCCGGGGCAAGTGCGTCCGGCGCTCCCCTAACGCGCTGGATCGTCCGTCTTCTCCCAGAGAAGCGGCGCACGCGGCCGTGCGCCGCTCGGTCTTCCAGGGCTGTGCCGCGGTTCGCGAACAGGAGAGTCCCGGTGCGTCCCGGGGCGGCTAGTTCGTGTCCGCCGAGCCGGAGCGGGCCGGCGGCATTCGGCCGTACCGGGCCGGGGTGCCGGGCTCCGGCATCGAGTCCTCAATAAACTGCCGAATGTCGTCGTTGGCCGTCTCCAGGTCCTCGTCGCGCAGGTACATCATGTGCCCGCTGCGGTATCCCTTGAAGCGCATGCGGTCGCGGAGCGCGCCGCGCCGGTCCAGGTTCCACATCACGTACTTGGCCGAGAAGTAGTCCGTTGCCCCGTCGTAGTAGCCGGACTGCACCATGACGTGCAGGAAGGGATTCTGCGCCATGGCCTGTCGCAGCTGTTCGCCCGCGTCGTTGTCCTCGTCGTCCCACGGGTAGACCGAGCCGAAGACGTTGTACTTCAGGTCCGTCTCGAAGCCCATCTCGTCGCGGAGGTAGTGGTTGATCGCGGGCGTGAAGGCGTGGTTCCAGGCCACAAGCTCGGGCGGATAGTCGTATTCGCTGCCCGCGTTTTTGGCGTCGAGGCCCTTGTAGCGCGAGTCGAGCCGCCCCAGCGTGTGCCCGTCCTCCCGCAGCAGCTCTTTCCAGAAGGCATCGGAGGGGACCGCCAGGTTGTGGTTGAGGACGAACTGTTCGGAGAGGCCGGACCACCGGGCCACCTCCTGCGCCACGGCCTCTTTGCGCGCCGCGTCGATGAACCCGCCGCGCGAGAGGGCCGGAACGTACTCGTTGAGGGTGTAGTCCTCCACCTCTGAGAGCAGATCGTTGAGGTCCTGCTGTTGGAGATCTTGGGGAAGCTGGCCGTGGTACCAGGCCGTGGCGGTGTAGTACGGCAGCTTGAGGGCCTCGGAGCGGGGCGACGGGCCGGGCGGCTCGATGCCCAGGCCGGTGGGCGACACCAGGATGACACCGTTCAGGTACATCCAGTGGCTGTTCTGCAGCTCGCCGGCCAGGCCCGAGACGCGGGTGGTGCCGTAGCTTTCGCCAATCAGGTATTTCGGAGAGGTCCAGCGGTCGTGCCGCGAGACGAAGGTGTCGAGCCAGTCCGCCAGGTACTCCACGTCCGCGTTCACGCCGAAGTAGGATTCTTCGTCCACCTCGTCGTCGAGCACGCGGGAGAAGCCGGTGTTCACCGGATTGACGTACACGATGTCGGCCACGTTGAGGATGGAGTGCTCGTTGTCCTCCACGCCGTAGGGCTGTACGGGCTGTCCCTCGTCGCCGATCGCGAGCAGCTTCGGGCTCGTGTAGCCGAGGTGCATCCAGAGGGAGCCGGAGCCGGGCCCGCCGTTGAAGGACACGACCAGGGGGCGCCGGGAGCGATCGTCGACGTCCGTGCGCCGGTAATAGGTGTAGTGGAGGGCCGCGTCGGTGGAGCCATCCTCGCCGTAGACGGGCTGGGTGCCGGTCGTCACCTCGTAGGGCACCTGTTCGCCCTCAATCGTGACCTGGTCGGTCTGGGTGATCGCGGTGTCGGCGGGCAGGGTGCGTTTGGGCTGCTGCTCGTCCATGTCCTGGGCCTGTGCAGGGCCAGTCGGAACGGCCAGCAGCAAGAGGACGATGAGCGTACAGAGGTGGGGAAGGCGGGTCATGGGCGGGGCGGATTGAAGGTTGAACGTTGGCACGTTGAAGGTTGGTACGCGGGCGCAAACGTTCCTCCTTCCAACCTTCAACGTGCAACCGGAGTTATTCGATCACGTCGTGCGTCCGAGCCACCGCCGTGAAGGCGTCGACGGCGCGGTCGAGCTGGTCCTGAGAGTGGGCGGCCGACATCTGCACGCGGATGCGGGCCTCGCCCTTCGGCACCACGGGGTAGCTGAAGCTGATGACGTAGATGCCGCGGTCCAGCAGCTCGTCGGCGATGGCGCCGCTCGTCTTCGCGTCGTAGAACATGATGGGGACGATGGGGTGCTCGCCCGGCTTGATGTCGAAGCCGCGGTCTTCCATTTCGGAGCGGAAGTAGCGGGCGTTCTCCCAGAGTTTCTCGCGCCGGTCGCCGCTCGTCTGCAGCATCTCCAGCACCTTGAGGCTGGCGTTGGCAATCATCGGGGCGATGGCGTTGGAGAAGAGGTACGGGCGCGACTCCTGGCGGAGCAGGTCAATGATTTCCTGCCGGCCGGTGGTGAAGCCGCCGGTGGCCCCGCCGAGGGCCTTGCCGAGCGTGGAGGTGATGAGGTCGACCTCCTCGAGCACGCCCTTTGCCTCGCTGGCCCCGCGGCCCTCCGCGCCCATGAACCCGGTGGCGTGGCACTCGTCGACCATCACCATCGCGTCGTACGCGTCGGCCAGGCGGCACATCTCATCGAGCTTCGCCACGTCGCCGTCCATCGAGAAGACGCCGTCGGTGGCGATCAGGCGCTTCTCGGCGTCCTGCGCGTCCTGCAGCTTCGCCTCCAGGTCGGCCATGTCGCTGTGGTCGTAGACGTGGAGGTCGGCCTTGCAGAGCCGGATGCCGTCGATGATGGAGGCGTGGTTCAACGCGTCGCTGATAATCGCGTCGTCGGGGCCCAGGATGGTCTCGAAGAGGCCCGTGTTCGCGTCGAAGCACGAGTTGTAGAGGATTGTGTCGTCGGTGTCGTGGAAGTCGGACAGGGCGCGCTCCAGGTCCTTGTGCACCGACTGGGTGCCGCAGATGAAGCGGACGCTGGCCACGCCGAAGCCGTAGCGGTCGACGCCGTTCTTGGCGGCGTCCATGATCTCGGGGTGGTTGGCGAGGCCGAGGTAGTTGTTTGCGCAGAAGTTGATGACGTGCCGGCCGCCTTCCACCTCAATGTCGGCGTCCTGCTGCGAGGTGATGACGCGCTCCTCGTTGTAGGTGCCGGCGTTTCGGATTTCCTGTAGTGTCTCGCGGAAATCGGCCGCGACGTCCTCGGTCATGGGCATGGCGGTTTGGGAGGTTAGTTCGTGTTCGAAATGCGGAGACAGATTGGATGGGCGTGTCAAACAAGCGCGATGGCGTCAGGGCGTGAAGAGCATGGGGGTGTGTGAGCGCGGGCGTGAAGTGTGAAGAGGGGGGGCGTGGAGGACGGGACGCAACAACAGAAGCACGTCGCTCATGCTCCCGTGCTCTCAGTCTCCCACGCTCCCGTGCTCCCGTGCTTCCATTCGCAGGTGGTCGAGCATGTCCTCCGTCATGGCGTCCAGGTCGTATTCGGGCGCCCAGTCCCAGTCGGCTCGGGCGGCCTGGTCGTTAAGAGAAGAGGGCCAGTTATCGGCGATGTCCTGGCGGGCGTCCGGCGCGTACTGGCAGGTGAAGGAGGGCACGTGCTCCTGGAGGCTGTCCGCCAGTTCCCGGGGCGTAAAGCTCAGGGCGCCGACGTTGTAGCTGTCGCGCACCGTGAGGGCGTCGCCGTCCGCATCCATCAGGGCGAGGGTGGCCCGCAGGGCATCCGGCATATACATCATGGGCAGGCGCGTGTCGGAACGCAAGAAGCAGGTGTAGTCGCGGCCCGCGGCGGCCTGTGCGCACATGTCGACGGCGTAGTCGGTGGTGCCGCCGCCCGGCTCCGTCTTGTAGCTCACGAGTCCGGGGTAGCGCAGGCTGCGGACGTCGACCCCGTAGCGGCGATGGTAGTAGCGGCACAGCAGCTCGCCGGTGCGCTTCGTGACCCCGTACATCGTGGTCGGGTCGAGGACGGTCTGCTGCGGGGTCTGCTCCTTGGGCGTGGAGGGGCCGAACACCGCGATGGAGCTGGGCCAGAAGAGCCGGAGGTCGTGCGCGCGAGCAAGGTCGAGCACGTGCTTCAGGCCCCCGGTGTTAACGTCCCAGGCGCGGTCGGGGTGCTGTTCGCCGGTGGCCGGGAGGAGGCTGGCCAGGTGATAGATCGTGTCCACGTCGTACGTCGACACCGCCTCGGCCAGGACCGACCGGTCGCGCACGTCCCCCGTCACGAACGGCCCCGCTCCGGACTGTCCGTTCTGCGCCGTCGGCGGGTTGAGGTCGAGGCCCACCACCCGGTCGGCCCCGTGTCGTTCGCGGAGCGTGTCGACGAGTTCGCTTCCAATCTGGCCGTTGGCACCGGTGACCAGCGTGCGGGGCATGTGGGGGCGGGCGGTCGGTGAGGAGTCGGACGGAGAGCGCCATGGAAAACGACACCGTGTGTACGAGCCGCTTCCGTGCTCGTTCGGAACCGCTTCCAGCCCAAAACCCCTAGGCCGCGGCGGGTCACGGAAGCGGTTTCATGGCACAGTTTTACGAATTGTACAAAATTATTTTGGTGGAACGGTTGAATCGCAAAACTTTGTGGCGTATCGTGGGGTGAGTCAAAAGAACACAGCCGACCGGATGGCATGGCGCACAGCATCGACGAAATCGACGCGAAGATCCTGGAGTTGCTTCAGCGCGACGGGCGGATGAAGCGCAGCGACGTCGCGGAGGAGGTGAACCTGTCCCTCTCCGCCGTCAGCGAACGGATGCGCAAGCTCGAAGCGCGCGGCGTGATTGAGGGCTACCGCGCCATCGTCGACGCCAAGCGCCTCCACCTCGACATCACCGCGTTCATCCGTGTGTCCGTCGACGGATCGGAGCATTACGCCGACTTCGTGGACCGCGTCACGGGCATGGACGAGGTGCTTGAGCTCCACTCCATTACCGGGTCCGGCTCGCACGTCATGAAGGTGCGCACCAAAAACACCACGACGCTGGAGCGCTTCCTCTCCGACATCCAGGCGATCCCCGGCGTCAGCAAAACGACCACGAGCATCACGCTCAGCACCTTTAAGGAAACGCGCGCCGTGCCGACCGAACCGATGGAGCTTTACGACTACGACGCCGACGACCGCAACTAAGCCCCACGACGGGGCCTGCATCACCACTCTCTCACACAACCCAGCGACCTCCACGCTCATGGCCACGAAGGACCACGTGCTCGATCGCATTGAGGAGGAAGACGTTGATTTCCTCCGCCTTCAGTTCACCGACATTTTGGGGACCGTCAAAAACGTCTCGATCCCCGCCCATCAGGCCGAGAAGGCCTTCGACGAGGGCATTTACTTCGATGGGTCCTCCATCGAGGGTTTCGTGCGCATCCAGGAATCGGACATGCGCCTCGACCCCGACCCCGACACCTTCGCCATTCTGCCGTGGCGGAGCCAACGAAGCGACGACACCGTATCGGCCCGCCTCATCTGCGACGTGATCAACACGACCACGGGCGAGGCCTTTGAGGGCGATCCGCGCTACGTTCTCCGCCGGGCCATCGACCGGGCCAACGACCTCGGCTTCGAGATGAACGCCGGCCCCGAGCCCGAATTTTTCGTCTTCGAGAAGGACGAGAATGGCAACGCTACGACCGAAACGCACGACGCGGGCGGCTACTTCGACCTCGCGCCGAAGGACCTTGCACAGGAGATCCGCGCCGAGATTATCTACACGCTGGAGCGGATTGGCTTCGAGGTGGAGGCCAGCCACCACGAGGTGGCGCGCGGCCAGCACGAGATCGACTTTAAGTACGACGACGCGCTCACCACGGCCGACAACATTGCCACCTTCCGCTCGGTGGTGCGGGCCATTGCCGAGCTGCACGACGTGCACGCCACGTTCATGCCCAAGCCCATTGCGGGCATCAACGGGTCGGGCATGCACACCCACATCTCGCTGTTCGAGGATGGCGATAATGCCTTCCACGAGGACAGCGACGAGTTCGGCCTGAGCGACACGGCGTACCAGTTCCTCGGCGGCATCCTGGAGCACGCCCCGGCCCTTACGGCCATCTGCAACCCGACGGTCAACTCGTACAAGCGGCTCGTGCCCGGCTACGAGGCGCCCATCTACGTCGCGTGGAGCGACGTGAATCGCTCGGCCCTCGTGCGGAAGCCGGCCGCCCGCGGCCCGGCGGCGTCCCGCATCGAGCTCCGCTCGCCCGATCCGTCGTGCAACCCGTACCTCGCGCTGGCGGCCATGCTGCACGCCGGCCTCGACGGCATCGAGCGCGGCCTGGAGGCGCCCGACCCGGTCCGTGAAAACATCTACGAGTTCACGGAGGCCGACCGGGAGGCCCGCGGCATTGAGACGCTGCCCACCACGCTGGGACAGTCCATCGCGGCACTGGAGGCGGACGACGTCATCCTCGACGCGCTGGGCCCCCACATCAGTGAGAAGTTCGTGGAGGCCAAGACGCAGGAGTACACCGAATTCCTGGCGTCGGTCTCGCAGTGGGAGCTCGACCGCTACCTCGAGACGTTCTAGCGGAGGCCCATCGCACCCGGCTTTCCGACCGGCCGGCCGGTGTCTCTCTTCGAGACATCGGCCGGTTTTTTTGTTGGCAGGAAGCGGGCCGCATCCCCACTCGTCCACCGAAACAATGACGTGTGACATCAAATTTTCTGCATGTCCCAGCATCGATTCCGGAAAGCCGCCGCAAATCGGTCATGGCCTCGCTCACGGCATCCGGCGATTCCTTGTCGACCGCCTCGAACGACCGCGTGTACCGGACGACGTGGGTCCTGCGCGGACTGGCAGTCGGATTCCTCCTGTTCCTGGGTGTTGAGCTCGCAGGGGACGGAGTGTCCTGGACCTGGGGCGCTCTGACGAATCTCGCCCTGGCCGGCTCCGTAGTCCTGGGTGCGGTGCACCAGCTGGGGACCTCCATTCAGGTCTCCGATGAGGAAATCCGGAAAGTGATGCCGCTGTGGAGAGATCGCACGGTTCGCTTCGAAGGCGTTCGTCGTCTCTACGTGCCGATGGTGCGGGTCGACAGCGGCGTTCGACTTTATACCGACCCCGACGGCTCCCCCGCCCTGACTCTGGAGTCGCAGGCGTACGAGCGCTCCGGCGACCTGCTCCAGGAGGTGGCCCGCCGTCTGCCCGACGAGGCAACGGTGGACGACCCGGCGAACCGGCTGGCGGGGGCGGACGGCGTCGCCGAAACGGGTGGGTGAAGGGGCGCATCGGACCGTGCGCCGTCTGCGGGGGAGGAACCGCGCCAGCGGCCCACGCGCCGGGCCCGGAATGTCCCGACCTTAGCTTGCCTGCGCATTTTGCCCCCACACCCTCCCGGCCGGTCCGATGCCCACTTTTTCACCCGCGCTGGGGGGTACCGCGCTGCTCCTGGCAGGAGCCCTGGTCGGAGGGCCGTCCGCCCTCGTTGACCGATCGTGGAGCGCCCCCCTCGGGGAGCACGTCGGAGCTGGGGCGCCCGCGGCGAGGGATCCCGTCGACACCACCGCAACGGCCCCCGACACCGTCACTGCCCGGACGTACGAGGCAGGGGCCGTCCTCTACGCCCGGACCGACGACGTCCCGGTCCGCGCCCGTCCGGCCCCAGAGGCGGGGACGGTAACCCTCGTGCGGACGACAGATCCACTCGTCTTTCTCGGCAAGTCGGAGGCGGGGGCCCTGTGGGTGCAGTTTCCGGGCGGACAGGGCTGGATCGACGCGCGGCGCGTGACGCGAGAATGGGAATAAGGGGGGGCGCCGAGCAAAAATGGCGAGCGTTTGAAGGGGACAGGAAGAGGGCCCGCGGCGCTGGCAATCGCGACGGGGGGACGCTACGTTGCAAGCGTCCGATACGCCCGTGTTATCGCCTGCCGTCCCCCGATGATCGACCGTTATACCCGCCCGCCGATGGCGGACCTTTGGAGCGAAGAGCAGAAGTTTCAATCCTGGCTCGACGTCGAGTTGGCCGCCTGTGCCGCGTGGAGCGAGATCGGCGCGATCCCGCCCGCGGATGTCGAGACGCTCTACGACAACGCCGACTTCGACGTCGACCGCATCCATGAGATCGAGCAGGAGACGAAGCACGACGTGGTGGCCTTCACGCGGGCCGTCAGCGAGACGCTGGGCGAGGAGAAGAAATGGGTCCACTACGGCCTCACCTCCACCGACGTGGTGGACACCGCCTACATGGTGCGCATCAAAAAGGCGAACGGCCTCATCCGCACCCAGCTCGACCGCATGATCGACGTGCTGGCGGAGAAGGCCCACGAGCACAAGCACACGCTCACCATGGGGCGGACGCACGGGGTCCACGCCGAGCCCACCACGTTCGGGCTCAAGCTGGCCCGCTTCTACGACGAGATGACGCGGCACAGGGAGCGCTTCGAACGGGCGGCCGAAGAGATGCGGGTGGGCAAGCTCTCGGGCGCCGTGGGAACCTACGCCCACATTCCGCCCGAGGTGGAACGCTTCACGTGTGAGCGCCTCGGCCTCAAACCGGCCACGATCTCCACGCAGGTGCTCTCCCGCGACCGGCACGCGAACTACCTGAGCGTGATCGCGGGCATCGGCACCACCCTCGAAAAGATGGCCGTGGAGGTGCGGCACCTGCAGCGCAGCGAGGTGCGGGAGGCGGAGGAATCCTTCGGCGCCGGGCAGAAGGGGTCCTCGGCGATGCCGCACAAGCGCAACCCGGTCGGCTCGGAAAACATTACCGGCTGCGCGCGGCTCCTGCGCGGCTACATGAACAGCGAGTACGACAACGTGGCGCTCTGGCACGAGCGCGACATTAGCCACTCGTCGGTCGAGCGCGTGGTGCTGCCGGACGCGACGACGCTCCTGCACTACGCCCTCCGCCGCTTCAGCGGCATCATCGACAACCTCGTCGTCTACGAGGACACGATGCGTGAGAACATGGAGGAGACGTACGGCCTCTACAACAGCCAGCGCCTCATGCTGAAGCTGATCGACAAGGGCCTGAGCCGCGAGGACGCCTACGACCGCGTGCAACCCCTCGCCATGACGGCGTGGGAGGAGGAGCGCCCCTTCCAGGAGGTGGTGGCCGAAGCGGACGCCATCACCGAGGTGCTCTCGGACGAGGAGATTGAGGAGGCATTCGACCCGAGCTACCACGTCCGAAACGTCGACCTCATCTTCCAGCGTGTGGGGCTGGAGGAGTGATCCGGCCGGCCGCTGCGGGCGACGAGTCGGCAGACCGTTGGGGGAGCGGTTGCGAGGCCGGGGCTCAGCGCGCACCTTAAGGGCCCGTTCCGTTTCCATCCTCCGCGGAGAGGTGCTGTATGCTACGAGTTGTGCTCTACGTGCTCGCCGGCGTTTTCCTGCTGGCCGTTCTCGGCTACTTTACGGTGGCCGCCCCTATCGCCGACGCCCGGTTCAACGAGACGCCTCCCGACCCGCCCGAGCCGGTGTCCGACACGGCCCGAACGGTGCACGACGACCTGATGGTGGCCGACCTCCACAACGACCTCCTCCTCTGGCCCCGCGATCCGTTGCGGCGCTACGACCGCGGCCACTCCGACGTGCCCCGCCTGCGCGCGGGCGGTGTAGGACTGCAGGTGTTTGCCGCCGTTACCCAGGTGCCGACCGGCCGCAGCTACGCCGGCACGTCCGCCGACGCGCTCGACCAGATCCCCTTCCTCGCCGCGGCCCAGCGCTGGCCCCTCCGCACCTGGACGAGCCGCCTCGAGCGGGCCCTTCACCAGGCGCGCAAGCTCCATCGAGCAACCGCGCAGGACGAGCGGCTCACCCTCCTCCGCACACAGGCGGACCTGGCGAATGCCCTCATGCGCCGCGCCGGCACCCCGGACCTGCTGGGCACGCTTCTGGCCGTGGAGGGGCTGCACGCCCTGGAGGGCGACGCCGCGAACGTCGACACGCTCGTGGGGGCTGGCTACCGCATGATGAGCCTCACCCACCTGCACGACAACGCCCTCGGGGGCTCCAACACCGGCCTCGAAAAGGGCGGACTTACCGAGTTTGGCGAGGCGGTGCTCGAGCGCCTGAACGAGCACCACGTCACGATCGATCTGGCCCACGCCTCCGAGGCCCTCATCGACGACGTGCTGGCCCGTACGGAGGGGCCGGTCGTCGTCTCGCACACCGGCGTGCGCGCCACCTGCGACAGCCCGCGCAACCTGAGCGATCGGCACATCAAGGCCATCGCGGCGCAGGGGGGCGTCGTCGGGGTGGGAGTGTGGGAACGGGCCGTCTGCGGCGACACGCTGGCCGCCACCGCCCGCGCCATGCGGCACGTGGCGGACCTCGTGGGCGTGGAGCACGTGGCCCTCGGCACCGACTTCGACGGCACCGTGTCCGTCCCCGTCGACGCGGCGGACCTTCCCCATCTTACCGAGGCCCTTCTGGAAGAGGGCTTTGCGCCGAAAGAGATCCGCAAAATCATGGGCGACAACGTCGTGCGCGTTCTTCGTCGTACCCTTCCTGTGGGGAAACCATCCGGGTAGCGCGCCCCGACGTTCGGGAACGTTGGCCCGAGTGGTGCCCGTTTAACGCCCATCGTGTAGATCTGGAACCAGATGGACGGTCTGGATCGACACCATGAGGGCATCGAACTGGGTGGCACGATGCGCTGGATGGCTCATTCTCGTCGTGGGGCTGGCGACGCTCCTGATGGGCGGCCCGGCCCGGGCGCAGGCCCCGCCTCCCGTAACGGGGGTCGTTGTGGGCGATGAGGGGGAGCGTCCGGTGTCTGGGGCGACCGTCCGACTGCGTGGCGTGGACCCGTCCACCGTCCTACGCACCACGCGCACGGACCGGGACGGCACCTTTCGGTTTGCGGAGGTGCGGCCCGGACGGTATACGATGGAGGTGCAGGTGCTGGGCTACGAGATGCACCAGCGGGCCATGATCATCGAGGGCGGGGAGCCGCGGAACGTGACGGTTCAGATGAAGCGGGCGGAGGCAAGCCTCGAGACGGTCGTGGCGTCGCCACTGCGCCGTCCGGACCGGGTGCGAGACGTGCCCGCGTCGGTGTCGGTGCTGGGGCCGGAATGGATTCGGCGCGAGGGCGGCACGTCGTCGGTCGAGGCGCTGCGGTCGGCCGTTGGGATTGATGTGGCACAGACGGGGGTGGACCGTCGGCTGCTGTCGCTCCGCGGGTTTGGGGGCCCGTTTTCGGGCACCCCGTACGCCCTCGTGGAGGGGCGTCCGGCGGCCGCCCCGCTCCTGGGCACCAACGCCTTCGGCGCCGTGCCGACCCCGACGATTGACATGCGCCGCGTCGAGGTTACGCGCGGGCCCGGCACGCCGCTCTACGGGCCCGAGTCGAGTGGGGGCGTTGTGCACCTCGCGTCCCGCGACCCGTTCCAGGAGCCTGGGACGTCGGTCTCGGTGGGGGGCGGCAGCCGCTCGTTTGTCGACGCCCAGTTCCGCCAGGCAGGCGTGATTGGCGGCGCCGTAGGATACAAATTCACCGGACAGTACGGCCAGGCGAACGAATGGGGCCTCGACCCCGACGACTCGAAAGACGCGGCGGAGATCCGTCGGTACTACACCTACGATCCCAACGAGGCCATTCCGGCGGGCCGGCCCACGGTGGATCGACAACTGCGCCGCGAAGACCAGTACCGCACCTACAACGCCAGCGGCCTGCTGCGCTACCGAATGGGCACGGAGACGACGCTGTCGCTTCGCGGCGGGTACGCCTCGCTTACAAGCCCGCTACAGACGGGGCTGGGCACCCTCCAGGCGGATGCGCTCCACTACGGCTACGGCCAGCTCCGGCTGGAACGCGGGACATTCGAGGCACAGGTGGGCATCAACCGCAATCTGCCGCGGGGCGACACGTACCTCCTCCGCACCGGCGAATCGGTTGTGCAGGAGGGCACGAAGTGGACGGGGGCGGTGCAGTACGGGGGGCGGACGGACGTGCTGGAGACCCGCTTCCTTGTGGGCGGCGACTGGGAGGTGACTCGGCCGGGCGGGGCTTCCTCCACGTTAGCCCAGCAGTGGGGCGACGACGGGATGGGCCGGTACGGCACGTTTGTGCAGGCCACGAGCCGCCTCACGCCGCGCCTGTCGGCCACGCTGGGAACGCGGCTCGATTATAACGACGGGGTGGAGGAGGCGTCGATGGCGCCACGGGCGGCTCTAACCGTTGCGGTGGCCCCGAAGCACACCCTGCGGGCCAGCTACACCGGTGCCGTCTCGTACCCGGGCACCGATCCGCTCTTCGACGCGGATCGCTTTTCGGTGGATCCCACCGTGCGCACCACCGGACGGACCGTGGAGGTGGGGTACAAGGGCGCCGTGGCCGACGACGTGCAGCTGACCGTAGATGCCTACTACGAGGAAAAAGCCGACGTTCTGACGCCGCGAACCGTATTCTCTCCTGTACGCACCGCTCCGCACACCATTCTCTTCCCGGAACTCGAATATGGAGTGGCGGACCGGATCCGGTACGGCGGACTGGATGCGTCGCTGCGCGCACAGTTGGCGGGGCGCACGACGGCCGTTGCCAACGTATCGGCGGTGACGGACGATACGTTTGGGGAGGGGGCGGCCCGAGTGGCGTTGAACGCCCCCGCCGTCAAGGCAACGGGCGGGCTCGACGTGGGGGTGACGCCGGGCCTGTCCGTCGGCGCGACGGCGCAGTACGTGGAGGGATTTCCGGTGCGGTGGGGGCCGTACGTGGGGGCCGTCGCCCCCTACACGCGCCTCGACCTCCGGGCTGAATATGCTGTGCCGCAGGTGCCGGGCCTTCGGGTCGATGTGTCCGCCAAAAACGTGCTCGGCCCCCCCCACCGCGAGTTCGTGGGAGCGCCGGAACTGGGCCGCATGGTGGTCGGTCGGCTCACCTACGACCTGCCGTCAGCGCGGACGAACGCGGGGTGGGCACAGGGCAGGTGGCCGTCACCTCCGGTCGTCGTGCTCATTGTGAAGAACCAGTTTCACCCGCTCTTCGGCACCAGCTGCGGTGCGTCTCGTTGCATCCGCGACGGCTAAGTCGTAGTCTGGATTCTCCCACGTTTGCACCGTTCCATCGCGCCTGCTCTCGCGACCGCCCTGCGCGCCCATGTTTGGTGACTTCATCCCGCTTTTCGTCATGATTGCGCTGGCCATGGGGCTGGCGCTTACCCTCCTGGCCGCCGCCACGTACCTGGGGCCCGACCGGCCGAGTGGAACCAAGACGATGCCCTATGAGAGCGGAATGGACCCGGTGGGGAGCGCCCACGAACGGTACTCAATTAAGTTTTACCTCGTGGCGATGATCTTCATCGTCTTTGACGTGGAGGTTGTGTTTATGTGGCCGTGGGCCGCCAGCTTTCACTCCTTCATCGAGAGCGGGGCGGGACTGGGCGTAACGGCGGTGGTCGGCCTTTTTGGGCTCATCTTGCTCGTGGGGCTCCTGTACGACATCCAGAAGGGCGGGCTCGATTTCGAGTAGCCTGAGGGCGTGCGGCACGGGGGCGCAACTGTGACGGTCGCGGTGTTTCTGCGAGGAGGTGAAACAGGGGCGCGAAGACCGGCATTTAACGCAGCGTCGGTGCGCCTTTCGGCGGTGCGCTCCGTCACACGTGCTGCGCGAACGTCACCTTTTCCGATTCCGAATTTCCTGATAGACCGATGGCTGGATCCTCTTCGAGCAACGGACAGGGCTTTTTTACGACGCGGGTGGACGCCATTCTCAATTGGGCGCGCTCGAACTCCATGATGCCCATGCCGATGGGGCTGGCCTGTTGTGCCATCGAGATGATGGGGATGGCGGGGCCCAAGTACGACTCGGCCCGCTTCGGGAGTGAGGCGATGCGCTTCTCCCCCCGCCAGGCCGACCTCATGATCGTGGCCGGGTGGTGCTCCTACAAGATGAGCCACGCGATTCGTCGCGTCTGGGACCAGATGGGCGACCCCAAGTGGTGCATCGCCATGGGGGCGTGTGCTTCCACCGGGGGCATGCACCGCTGCTACGGCGTGGTGCAGGGCGTCGATAACTTTCTGCCGGTCGACGTCTACGTGTCCGGCTGCCCGCCCCGCCCCGAGGCCGTGCTCCACGGCCTGATGGACATTCAGGAGAAGGTCCGCAACGAGTACTCCGTGGTTCAGGACTACGCGGAGGGCCCGGCGGCCCAGCACGCGCCGATCATTCCGGAGAACAGCACCGGGTTTCCCGACCAGTTCGAGAAGCCGACCCTCTCCGACGTGACGGTGGAGGCCCCCTCGACCGCCGCGGAGGAGGAGAGCGACGATTCGTCCGCTGAACCCGCCCTTGCGTAGGCCGTTTCGCGACCGTCCGCCCGACCAACGTTCCGTCTCCATGAGTGACACGCCCGCCCCCTCCGGCGACAGCCAGGATCCGGAGGAGCTCCAGTTCCACTACACGTCGTCCGACGCACCGCGTCCCGAACAGGAAACCGAGAACGCCCACGCGAAGGACACCACCCGCGTCCCGGACGTCATTGAGGCGCTCCGCAAGGCGTTTGGCGCATCGGTCCTGGAGGTCGAGCGATACGCCAACGAGGACACCGTCTACGTGGAGAAGGAGCGCATTCGCGAGATCTGCCGCTTCCTCAAAAACGAACTCGACTTCGAGTATTTCGCGGACCTCGGGGGCATCGACAACTTCAAGGACGAGGACCGCTACGAGGTCTTCTACAACATCGTGAGCATGGAGCGGCAGAAGCGGATCCGACTGAAGGTGCGCGTCGACGAGGAGGACATGCGCGTGCCGAGCGTGACGAAGATCTACCGCGCCGCCAACTGGAACGAGCGGGAGGCGTACGACATGTTCGGGTTCGAGTTTGTGGACCACCCGGACCCGCGCCGGATGTACATGCCGGAGGACTTCGAGTACCATCCGCTCCGCAAGGAATTCCCGCAGCTGGGTGTGCCGGGCTCCCTTCCCCTGCCGCCCCAGACGCCCGATGGCGAACTCACGATGGACCCGTTCGCGGCCGCCCGCGGCTCCGAGCCGGTGAAGAGCTACGAAGAGCCCCCGGTCGAGCAGGACGACGACTAACGGTGGAACGCGGAAGCGTTCGACGGTTCGCGTTCACCCTTCTGACGCGCAAACGTACAGACTACTAGCATGGCCGAAAAACCACAGTTTCCGGGGCACGACCTTGGCGATCAGTTTCGGTTCTGGCCGAAGCACAACGAGGCGATCTACGAACGGCTGGAGAGCAAGCACACGTGGGTCGAAGAACAACAGCGTGCGGCGGGGGGCGACGGCGAGCTTCCCCTCACGGAGGCGGAGGACGACCCGCTGGAGAACGAGATGATTCTGAACATGGGGCCGCAGCACCCGGCCACGCACGGGGTGCTGCGCTGCGTTCTGAAGATCGACGGAGAGACCGTCGAGAAGGCGGTCCTCGACATCGGGTACCTGCACCGCGGCATCGAGAAGCTCGCGGAGCACAAGACGTACCAGGAGTTCATGCCGTACACCGATCGCATGGACTACCTGTCGCCCTACTCCAACAACGTGGCGTGGTGCCTGGCGGTGGAGAAGCTGGCGGACATTGAGGTCCCGGATCGGGCGCAGTGGATTCGCATGATCATGAGCGAGCTCGCCCGCATCTCCTCCCACTGCCTGTGGCTCGGGACGGGGGCGATGGATGCCGGGGCCATGTCGGTCTTTCTGTGGACGTTCCAGGAGCGGGAGGAGATCTACGCCATCATGGACGAGGTGGCCGGGGCGCGGTTCACGGTCAGCCACAGCCGCATTGGCGGGGTGGCGTCGGACCTCTCGCCGCGCTCCATCGAAATGATTCGCGACTTCGTGGCGTCGTTTCCCGAGAAGGTGGACGGGTGGGAGTACCTGCTAAACCGCAATCGCATCTGGATGGAGCGCCTCAAGGACGTGGGGCGCATCACGAAGGAGGAGGCCATCGACCGCGGCCTCACCGGCCCCAGCCTGCGGGGCTCCGGCGTGCCCTACGACATCCGCCGGTTCGAGCCGTACCTCAAGTACGACGAGGTCGACTTCACCATCCCGGTGCGGGAGGAGGGCGACTCGCTAGCGCGGTACTACCTGCGCCTGGAGGAGATGCGGCAGAGCATCCGCATCATCGAGCAGTGCCTCGACCGCATGACGGAGGGCCCCATCCGCGCCGACGACGCCAAGGAGGCCTACCCGTCGAAAGAGGAGGTGTATTACTCCATGGAGGGCATGATTCACGACTTCATGTACACCGACGTGGGCACCGTGCCGCCGAAGGGGGCGCATTCGTACCACGCCATCGAGTCGCCCAAGGGCGAGCTCGGGTTTTATCTCACGTCGGACGGCACCGGGCGCCCGTGGCGCGTGCGCATCAACGCCCCTTCGTTCTCCAACCTGCAGGGACTCGAATACCTTTTGGAGGGCGACCTGGTGTCCGACGCCGTGATCAACATCTCGTCGATGGATCCGGTGATGGGCGAGTCCGACAAGTAGGGGTTGACCGTGCGGGCGTGCAGCGGGAGGAGCGTCCCCCTGTATCCGTGCTTCCATGCTTTCGAACATACATCCTCAGAGAATGAGTAGCTTTGACATCCAACGGCCCATCGTGGAGCTCCCGGATCAGAATCCGGATCCGGAATTTTCGGACGAGGAGCTCGTGTGGACGGACGCGGAAGAGGAAAAGATTGAGGCTTGGAAAGAGCAGTACCCCGAGGACCAGGCGGCGATCATGAAGGTGCTGTGGCTGGCGCAGGAGAAGTTCGGCTACCTGCCGCCGGAAGTGATCAAGTTCTGCGGGGAGACGCTCGACATGAGCTTCAGCCAGGCCTACGGCGTCGCCACCTTCTACCATCAGTACTACAAGGAGGAGAAGGGAACGTACGTGCTCGACGTCTGCACGTGCTTCAGTTGCCAGGTGTGCGGCGGCTACGACATCCTGCACTACCTGGAGGAGAAGCTGGGGGTGCACGCCGGAGAGACGACCGACGACGGCCTGTTCACGGTGCAGGAGGCCGAGTGCCTGGGCTCGTGCGGCTCGGCCCCGATGATGGAGATTACCAACGGGGTGTACGTCCACAACCTCACCCCCGAGAAGATCGACGACCTCATTGAGAGCCTGCGGGCCGGGGAGGTGCCGTCGTTTACCTCGATGACCCTCCCGCAGGACGAAGAGGAACTGGGGGGCAACCGTCGGACCGACGTGGAGTCCACGGAGACCTACCAGACGCAGCCCCGGGCGGAGCACATGGAGTGAGTCGCGACGCGTGACGCGTGAGGCTGCCCTTCTCTCACGCATCACTCCTCACGCATCATTCGTCATTCGACACTCGCAACCGACACCAGAATATGGAAGCCAACGGAACGCCCCAGAGCCCGGCCGGCGACTGGCGCTCGTACGAGCGCATGCTTCTGCCCCCGATCCAGGACCTCCACAAACTGGACGTGTACACGAAGCACGGGGGCTACGAGCGGCTCCGCCGCGTCCTGGAGGACGACGACGTGGCGCCCGACGACATCACCAACGAGGTGAAGGCATCCGGCCTCACTGGCCGGGGCGGCGCCGGCTTCCCCACCGGTGTCAAGTGGACCTTTATGCCCGAGCCGGACGACCGCCCGCGCTTTCTGGGGGTGAACGGCGACGAAAGCGAGCCGGGGACCTTCAAGGACCGGCAGGTGATGGAGTACAACCCGCACCTCATGTTTGAGGGCATTCTGCTGGCGGGCTACGCGATGCACATCGACACGGCGTACGTCTACACCCGGGGAGAGTACACGGACTGGATCGCGCTCATGGCCGAGCAGCTCGAGAACGCCTACGAGGCCGGGTACGTGGGGGAGGACATCCTGGGCTCGGACTTCTCGATGGACATCGTTCTGCACAAGGGCGCCGGGGCCTACATCTGCGGCGAAGAAACAAGCCTCATGGAAAGCCTGGAGGGAAAGCGGGGCTACCCGCGCTACAAGCCACCCTTCCCGGCGCAGAAGGGCATCTTTAGCTGCCCGACCACGATCAACAACGTGGAGACGCTGGCCCACGTCCCCCTCATCGTACAGGAGGGCGGCGACGCGTACTCGACCATCGGGGCGGAGGACATGCCGGGAGCGGCGCTCTACGGCATGTCCGGTCACGTGAAGCAGCCCGGCGTCTACGAGTACCCGACGGGCATGCTGCTGAGCGACCTGATCTACGATGTGTGTGGCGGCATGGCGCGCGGAGAGGACCTGAAGGCTGTGGTGCCCGGCGGCTCCTCTGTGCCGCCCATTCGGGCCGACCAGATTGACGGCCTCTCGATGAATGACGAGAGCCTCGGGGAAGTGGGTTCGCGGACCGGGACGTTTTGCCCGCTCGTGTTGGACGAAGAGACCGACATGGTCTCGTTCACCCGACGCGTGGCCCACTTCTACCAGGACGAGACCTGCGGCCAGTGCACGCCGTGTCGCGAGGGCACCGGCTGGCTGGAAAACATCCTGGCCCGCATCGACGAGGGCGAGGGCCGCATGCGCGACATCGATCTGATCCTCGAGCTTTGCGACAACATGGACGGGGGGCGCACCATCTGCGCCTTCGCCGACGGCGCCGTGGGGCCGATACGCGCCGCGGTCAAGCGCTTCCGCGACGAGTTCGAGGCGAAGTGCGAAGCCTCGGTCTACCCGGTGAGTACCGACGTCTCCGCCGGTCCCGACTCGGCCGTGGCGGCGACGGAGTAGGAATCTGCTTCGTTCTTTTGCCCAGCGTCCACACCCCTATGCCTGCACCGGTCCGTCTCAGCCACTTTGCCGCGGTCGTTTGCATCGCCGTGATGGCGGGCGCCTGTCAGTCGGAGTCGTCGACGCCGGGCATGAGCGTTCAGACGTACGGGGCGTCGGTCGATACGGCGTCGGCCCGGGCGGCGGGAGCAGTGGCGGCGGGAGCAGTGGCGGCGGAGCCGTCGGCACTTGAGGGGACGACCGTGACGGTCCGCGGCCACATCTCGACGGTGTGCCAGAAGAAGGGGTGCTGGCTCGCGCTGGAGACGGGAGCGGCGAGGCCGATCCGCGTGCTCGTGCCCCGGACCGAGGACGGATACGAATTCACGGTGCCGACGACGCTGGCCGGGGAGGCCACCGTCACGGGGACGCTCCAAACTGCTGAGCTCGACACGACCATGCAAAAGCACCTTGCAGAGGACGGAGCCGCGTCGGCCCCTGCCCAGGAAGTGCAGATTGCGGCGACGGGCCTTCGGGTGGTGCCCGACGCTTAGCTGTTCGGGACAGGCAACGCTGCGACGGGAGCGGCGTATATCGCCCCCCGGGGTTGGAACCTCACCCGCTACCAGAAGCTACATGCCGGGGGTGCCGCCCGTCGGCATTCGCTACGCTACTTTTTTGGACCGGGCTCACCCGAGCCCCCAACTCGACTGCCACCCATGCCGATTGTCACGATCGACGGAACGACCTACGAGTACGAGGGGGACCAGAAGCTGCTCCAGTTCTGCCTGAACCAGGGGATTGAGCTGCCGCACTTCTGCTACCACCCCGCCATGTCCATCCCGGCCAACTGCCGTCAGTGCCTCGTAAAGGTGGGCATGCCGAAGAAGGATCGGGAGACGGGCGAGGTGGAGCTAGACGACGACGGAGATCCCGTCATCCAGTTCTTCCCGCAGCTGCAGGCCAGCTGTACGATCGACCTGCAGGACGGCATGGTGGTCGAGACGCACCGCACCAGCGAAGAGGTGGAGGATGCCCAAACGGACAACCTGGAGTTCCTGCTGGCCAACCACCCGCTCGACTGCCCCATCTGCGACCAGGCCGGGCACTGCCCCCTCCAGATTCAGGCCTACAAGTACGGGCCCGAAGGCTCGCGCTTCGAGTTTCGCAAGGTGCACAAGCCGAAGCGGGTGAAGCTGGGCCCGCGCGTGACGCTCGACGCCGAGCGCTGCATCAACTGCACGCGCTGCACCCGCTTTACCGACGAGATTTCGGGGAGCGGTCAGCTCTCCATTACGAACCGTGGCGTCAAGAACTACCCGATGACGGCGCCGGGCGAAGAGTTCGACGACCCCTACTCGATGAACACCATCGACATCTGCCCGGTCGGCGCGCTCACGTCCACCGACTTCCGCTTTAAGGCGCGGATCTGGGAGATGAGCTCCACGCCGTCGATCACGACGACGAACGCGACGGGCGCGAACTGTCACTACTGGGTGCGCGACAACCAGGTGCTGCGCATTACCCCGCGGCAGAACATGAAGGTGAACGAGTACTGGCTGCCGGACGAGGACCGGCTCGTCTACAACAAGTTCAACGACAACCGCCCCGACGGCCCGCACATCCGCCGCGACGGCACCCTCGCCGGGGCCAACTGGCAGCAGGCGTTCGCCAAGGCCGCCGCCCTGCTCGGCAGTGCGGACCCCGAGCGCATCCTCTTCCTCGGCTCCGCCCACGCAACCGTCGAGGACAATTACCTACTCACCCAGCTCGCCGACGCGGTGGGTGCCGACGCCCCGCGCTACATCCCGCACATCGAGCCGGGGGCGGGCGACGACTGGCTCATTACCGACGACAAGACGCCCAACGCGGAGGGGTGCGAGCGCCTCGGCATCCAGCCCATCGACGAGCAACTGGTGGGCACCCGCCTCGCCGAAGGGGCCTACGATCTGGTGTACGTGCTGGAGGACGACCCCGTCGGCTCGGGCCTCTGCTCGGCCGACGACCTGGCCGACACGGACGTGGTGCTCCACTACTACAACACGACGAACGAGACGCTGCCCCGCGCCACGGCGGCCCTTCCCGCCGCGATGGTGGTGGAGACCGTAGGCACCTACGTCAACCAGGACGGCCGCGCCCAGCGCGTGCGCCCCGCAAAGGAAATCCAGGGCGTGAACCGCACGCTCATGATGGAGATGGGCACCAACCGTGAGGACGAGCACGGCACGCCGTTCGACCGCTGGCACAACGACGAGAACCGCATCAACTGCAAGCCCAGCTGGGAAATCCTGCCCGAGGTCGCGAAGAAGCTCGGGGAGGACCTGGACTATCCGAAGGGGCCGAAGCAGGTGATGGACGAGGTGCAGTCCACGCTCGAGGCCTTTGAGGGCGCCACCTACGACGCGATGGGACTGAAGGGCACGCAGCTGGAGGACGTGGAGGCGGGGGCCGCCGCGTAGGCTGGGGGAATTGAGAGAGCGTCCACTACGGATCTCCCAGGGAAGCCCCGCGAAGAGTGTGGGGTGAAATCCTTTGCTCTGTTTGGGGTGCATGTGCGCGGCGAGCACACCTCGACCGCGACATCGATATTCTCGTCACGTTCGACGATCCACCCGGACGTCTCAGACTTATCGAACTTGAACGAACGCTGAGTGACCGTCTCGGTCGATCCGTGGGCCTCGTGACAGAGAATGCCCTCACGCCTCGCATCGGAGACCGTGTGCGGGGCACTGGAGATCGCCGGTGAGGCCACGAAGCAACTCCCCGGGGGAGCGTTGAAGCGAACCTCCGGAGGTCCCGTGGTCCCTTGCGGCGGGCATGCGGGACCAGCTCATCCATGATTCCGTGACCGTCGATCGCCAGATTGTCTGGCGCACCGTGCAGAACGAGCTGCCGGGCGTCCAGCGTCAGGTGCGGAGGATTGTAGAGGAGAGGGGAGCGTAGCGCAGCCCGATCCACGGCCCCGCTCTACATGCATCCGCACGATCAATGATCGACTGGACGTGGATCCGCGAGGCCAACGTGGCGCGCCTGGCGCAGAAGCGGGCCGTCGTGAGAGAGCCGATCGGCAACGTGCCCCGCGCCTGATTCGGGTAACGGAACGCCGAAATCGCCGGGGCGTGTGCACTATGTTCGCCGCTCGCTGGAACGGACCTGCCTGCGCTATGATCATCGCCCTCGCCCAGATCAACCCCACCGTGGGCGATCTGGACGGCAACCGAGAAAAAATCCTACAGTATGCCCGCCGGGCGCAGGAGCAGGGCGCCGATCTTGTGGTCTTTCCCGAGCTCTGTGTGACGGGCTACCCGCCGCAGGACCTCCTGGAGAATGACTTCTTCGTGACCGCGACGCAGCGGACGGTGGAGCACATTGCCCGCGAGGCCCCGGACGGACTGGGCCTCGTGATCGGGGCGCCCCTCCCCAACGACGACCGCTACGGAAAGCCCCTCTACAACACGGCCCTGCTCTTTGAGGACGGCACGCTGCAGGACCGCGTCCACAAGACGCTCCTGCCCACCTACGACGTGTTCGACGAGGATCGCTACTTCGAGCCCGCCGAGGAGCGCCGCCTCATCGAGTGGCGCGGCCTGCGGATCGCCCTCCACATCTGCGAGGACATGTGGAATGTGCACTACCCGAAGGGCTTCGAGGGCAACCACCGCTACGAGTGCGACCCCGTGGCCGAGCTGGGCGCGAAGGACCCCGATCTCTTCATCAACATCAGTGCCTCGCCGTTCTCGATCGGCAAGCACGCCACGCGTAACGACCTGGTGGATCACATTTGCCGCCGCCACGAGCGGCCGTTTCTGCTGTGCAACCAGGTGGGCGCCAACACCGAAATCATCTTCGACGGCGACAGCCGGATCCACGCCGCCGACGGCACGCAGGTCGCCTGCGCCGCCTCGTTCGAGGAGGACCTGCTGCTGTGGGACTCGGAGGCACCGGTCGAGCCCTGCACCACGCCGCACGACGATGTGGCCGACCTGCACGACGCGCTCGTCGTCGGCATTCGCGACTACTACGACAAAACAGGCATCTTCGACAAGGCGCTCGTCGGCCTGTCCGGAGGCATCGACTCGGCGGTCACCTGCGCGCTGGCGGCCGAGGCCCTGGGGCCGGAGCGGGTGGTGGGCGTCACCATGCCGTCCAACATCTCGTCCGCGGGCTCCGTCACCGACTCCGAGGCGCTGGCCGAAAACCTGGGCATCGAGTTCAAGGAGATCCCGATTAAGCCCGCCGTGGACGCGTTCGACGAGATGCTGGCCGAGGCCTTTGCGGGCACCGAGCCGGGCGTGGCCGAGGAAAACATCCAGTCCCGCGCCCGCGGCGTGACGCTGATGGCGCTCTCGAACAAGTTTGGCCACCTGCTCCTCTCGACCGGCAACAAGAGCGAGGTGGCCGTGGGCTACGTCACGCTCTACGGCGACACGAACGGCGGCCTGGCGGTCCTCAGTGACGTGCTCAAGACGCGCGTCTACGACCTGGCGCGTCACATCAACGCCCGCGCCGACGGCCCCGTCATTCCGCAGAACACGATCGACAAGCCGCCCTCCGCCGAGCTGCGCGAGGGCCAGAAGGACACCGACACGCTGCCCCCCTACGAGACGCTCGACGCCATCCTCAAGCGCTACATCGAGCACAAGAAAGAGGTGGGGGCGATCGTCGACGAAACCGGGATCGACGAGGATCTTGTGCGCGATGTGCTCCGACAGGTCGACCAGAACGAGTACAAGCGCCGCCAGGCCCCGCCCGGCCTTCGGGTGACGGGCAAGGCGTTCGGGATCGGCCGCCGCATCCCCATCGTCATGGAGTGGGATCGCGAGGTCGTCGAGGCCCTCGCCGCCGAACCGCCCGCCTCTCGATCGTAGCCTCCCCGCGCAGGGCGGTGCACCACGCCCCGACACCCACACGCCCCTCCCCACCCACGCGCACACGCCTCCGTGATTGCCTACGTCTCCGGCACGCTCGTTGAAAAAGACACCGACACGGCCCTCGTGGACGTGAACGGGATCGGGTACCGCGTGCACGTGCCCACTTCCACCTATGAGCGCTTGCCGGAGACCGACGAGGACGTGACGCTCCACACCTACCATTACCTACGGGAAGACAAGGAGGCGCTTTACGGCTTTGCCACGAAGGCCGAACTCACGGTGTTCGAGACGATGACCGACGTGTCGCGTGTGGGGCCCAAGCTGGCGCTCTCGGCCCTCTCGTCGATGCAGCCGTCCGAGCTGCGCGACCACGTGATGGAGGGCGACACGAGCCGCCTCACCGAGATCTCCGGGGTGGGCAACAAGACGGCGGACCGCCTGGTGGTCGAGCTCAAGGACAGCTTTGCCGACCTCGATGTCTTCGAAGACTCGGCCCCCCTCAGCGGCGGTTCCGAGGCGCGCGCCGAGGCCCGGGCCGATGCCCTCAAGGCCCTCACCGAACTGGGACTGAGCAAGGCCGACGCCGAGCGCGCCATCCGCGAGGTCCTGCGCGACGATGCGGCCATCCAGTCCGCCGACGAACTCGTGCAGCGCGCGCTGAAAAAAGATCAGGCGTGAGGACCCGACCGTCGGGACGTTCTGTGCACTCTCACCGTTTGTTTTTCCGTTTATGCCCGACGCCATTCGACTCTTCGCCCCCTCCGAGAGCCGCTCGTTCGGCCGGGCCGTGGCCGCGGCCCTCGGCACCGACCTGGCGCCCCATCACGAGCAGACCTTTGCCGACGGCGAGCACGAAATGCGTCCAGAGGTGAACGTGCGGGGGCACGACGCCTTCGTGGTCCAGTCGCTCTACGCCGACGACGAATGGAGCGTGAACGACAAGCTCTGCCGGTTGCTCTTTCTGCTGGGGGCCCTACGCGACGCCTCCGCCGCGCGTGTGACGGCCATTGTGCCCTATCTCTGTTACCAGCGAAAGGATCGCAAGACGCAGCCCCGCGGCCCGGTGACCACCCGCTACGTGGCCGGCCTGTTCGAAGCCGTGGGCGTCGACCGGGTCCTCACGATGGATGTGCACAATCTGGCCGTGCTCCAGAACGCCTTCCGCGTGCGGACCGAACACCTGGAGGCCCACCCGCTCTTCGTGAGCCGCCTCGTGGAAGACGCCGACGCGGACGTCGTGGTGGTGTCGCCGGACGAGGGCGGGGTGAAGCGGGCGGGCAAGTTTGCGAAGGGACTGGGTGCGGCGCTGGGGCGGGAGGTGCCCACGGCATTCGTCGAAAAAATGCGCGATCACGACGGCGGCGTGCAGGGCGGGGCGCTCGTGGGGGAGGTGGACGGACGGGTCGCCATCATCGTGGACGACCTCATCAGCACGGCGGGCACCATTACGCAGGCCGCGGGGGCCTGCGCACAGGGCGGTGCGCGGTCGGTGTGTGCCGTGGCCACCCACGGGCTGTTTGTCGGGCCGGCAAACGAACGGCTCGCCGGGTCGGCCCTGGACGCCCTTTACGTGACCAACACCATCGGCCCGGGCCGGCTCACCGGCGACGCGGCCGCCCGCCTCGAGGTGTGCGACGCAGCGCCCCGCTTCGCCGCGGCCATCCAGGCCATCCACACCGAAACCTCCGTGAGCGCCCTGAACGAAGTGTAGCGAGTGAGGAAGTGCTTTCAGAGTGCGCCCTGAACGAAGTGTAGCGAGTGAGGAAGTGCTTTCAGAGTGCGCCCTGAACGAAGTGTAGCGAGTGAGGCGACGCGAAGCTAGTGCTGCCCCGCAGCGAAGTGCTTTCAGAGTGCGCCCTGAACGAAGTGTAACTGAACGAAGAAGTAGTTTTAGACTGCGCCCTGAACGAGAGGAGGGCCAGAGAGTCTACGGAAGGCGAAGGGGGACCTGTACGGACCCCCGCGTGCCCTCCCCGGGCGACGTATCAACCGAGAGCGACCCGCCGACGAGGGCCAGTCGCTCCCGGGCACTGACGAGGCCGAAGTGGTTCTCCGCCGAGTCGATGGGGGTGTCGAGGCGCGCAGGGTCGAATCCCGTGCCCTCGTCGACGACCTCTACGGTGCAGGCGTCCGCCGTCGATTCAGCCTGCAGGGTGGCGGTGTCGACCCCGGCGTGCTTCACCACGTTGAACAGCAGCTCGCGCGTCACGCGGAAGAGCAGGTCGCGCAGCTCCGCCTCGGGGATGTGCAGATTGGTCGCCACGTCCAGCTCCACCGTGAGCCCGTGGCGTTCCTGCATGCGGTCGGCCAGCCACTCCAGGGCGGGGACCAGCCCCTCGTTGCGCAGCACCGGCGGGCTTAGGTCGACGGCGAGGGAGCGGGTGGTCTCGATCGCGTCCCCCAACAGTTCGGTGATCCGCGCTGGGGCTTCGGAGAGCGCCTCTTCATTCTCGTCGGCCAGGAGGGTGGCCCACATCTGCGCCCCGTGGAGGAGCTGTTGCAGATGATCGTGGAGGATCTGGGAGATGCGCGTGCGTTCGCGCTGCTCGGCGGCGGTCAGCTCGATGGCGAGCGTGCGCACCTGCTGGGTGCGGGTGGCCACGCGGTCCTCCAGGGTTTCGTTCACCGTCTGGAGGGCAGCCTGAGCCTCGCGCAGCTGTTCGTTGGTCGACTGGAGGTGGCTCAGCAGATCACGGACCTCGTACTGCCGGCGTCGGGCCCGGAGCGCCGAGTGAATGAGGGTGGTCAGGGTGGTGGCGTTCACGGGGCGCTCCAGGATGGTGACGTTGCTGCTCGTGGCGGGCCCGAACAGGTTCAGGCGGTCGAGTCGTTCGATGGCGGTGGGCGATCCGCTGGTCAGCACCACGATGGGGAGGTTCGACCAGGGATCGCGCTGCGCCATCGCCGTCGCCATGAGGCGGGTGGCGCGCTCGGTGATGCGGGCCTCGTCGACCACCAGGACGCCGGCGCCATTCTGAAGGGCCTCAACGAGATCCTCAAGCGACGACACGGAGACACACGAAAAGCCGGCCCCCCGAAGCACAGTGGCGACGTCTGTCGTGGCCTCGGTGGGCGCAAGAAGGAGTAGGATGTGCTCTTCGGAGGAAAGAGGGGCGGAGGGCATTCGGGAGACCGGAGGGACAGAGACGAGTGTCCAGGAAAGGCCCCGAAACGTACGACTGCCCGGTGCCCGGTTTGGCATCCACTGGCGCACGACGCCGCGGAGATTCGGTGGAACCGCCCCCGGCTCCTCGACCGACTGCACAGGGCTACAACGGGCGCAGGCGCACCCGAATGCCGGTCCCCTCGGGCCCAAGATCGTTTTTGGCGGTCGCCCGGTACCAGCGCCAGCGATTCTTCCCCGTGCGCAGCCGAAGCAGCCACTGCGCCCGCTGTTTTCCGCGACACACCATATCGGCCAGGTCCCGCATCAGCCGGTGCTGGTTGCTGGCGTGCACGTGCGAGAAAAAACAGGGATCGATGGATGTCGCCGTGGCTGGGTATTCGAGCACACGCTTGGCCGCCTTCGTGAGAGACGTGATGGTTCCCTCCCGGTCGAGCAGAAGGATGGGAAGGTGCTGGGCGGCGGGCGGAGGACGGAAGCGCTTCCGAGTCGGGCCAGAGAAAAAGGTTGCGGGAGAGGCGGGAGATGGAGCTGACGACACCATGGGGACTTCTGGCTGGACAACAAAAAGAAGAACTGCGTCGGCGTGGCCGTGTGGAGGCAACACCTGTCCAAAGAATAAAAAGGGCTCCGACAGGGGTCAACCTCTTTTCGCTTTCAGAGGGGGGTAGGTTTGGCCCACCGATTCGTACGAGGAGGCGAACCTTGGGTACAGATTCTCGGTTCAGGCATCAGAGACGCAGTTCACTTCCTTTTTCATGGATCTACGCAGTGCCTCCGCCATGTCCGTTCCGGCCGATTCGATTGCAGAGCATCTCGATAGGCTCGTGCACCTCGACACCCAGCGGGCCCCGAACGGCATCGACCTCACGGTCGATTCGATTGCCCGACCAACGGGCCCCGGCCAACTCGACTTTGGGGGAGGTGAATTTGCGTCGATGCCCCGCGAGCCGCTGTCTCCGGGGCTCGATGATCCCGACGACGACTACGGGTGGTGGACGCTAGAGGAGGGAACCTACATCGTCCAGTACAACGAGTCGCTGACGATGCCCGAGGGGCGGCAGGCCCGCCTCTACCCCCTGGAGCGCACCCTTCGGGCCGGGGCGCACCACGGCACGTATGTTCTCGATGGCGGACGAGACCCCATCGAGACGTTGCTCGTGGTGGGCCGGATGGGGTGTCGGCTCAAGGAAAACTGTCGCCTCTCGCGGCTCGTCTTTTCCGCGTAACGCCCGGCCGCAGGAGGGCCGGACGGCGGGGCGGATGGGGCCGCGTCCGGTCCACGCATTGTCTGTCCATTGCGTACTCGTGTTGTCCGATGCCCGAACTGCCCGACGCCGTCGTTTACGAGCGCCGCATCGCCACCGGGGCCCTTGACCGAGAGATCGACGGTGCCACGGTCGTCGACTCGATTGTGCTGGGCGACGGGCTTACTCCCACTCGCTTCGCGGACCGGCTCGGCGGACAGGCGTTGACGGAGACGCACCGCCACGGAAAGCATGTCTTCGCCCGGTACGGAGACGACACCGGCTGGCTCGCGCTCCACTTCGGGATGACCGGGAGCGTGCGGGTGGTCGCGGACGACGAGATGCCTGAGTACGCGTACGTTCAGCTCCACTTCGCCGACGGCGGGCACCTGGCGTTTCGGTGCCCGCGCAAGTTTGCCCGTGTCCGCCTCATCGACACGCCGGCCGCGTTCGTGGAGGCGAAATCCCTCGGGCCCGACATGCGCCGCGCCGATGTGGAGGCGTTCTTAGAGGCGCTCGACGGGCGCCGCGGCACCATCAAGGGCCGCCTGCTGGACCAATCGGTGGTCGCCGGCCTGGGCAACATCTACGCCGACGAGGCACTGTACCAGGAGGGAATTCATCCGGCCACGACGGTCCCGGAGCTCACGACGGGGGACCTGCGCGACCTGTACGACGCCGTCCAGCGGGTGCTCGACGCCGCCATCCAGGCCGATGCGGACCCCACGGCGCTGGCCCCCGATCGCTTCATGTTGCCCCACCGCTACGGTGATGAGCGCTGTCCCGATACGGGCGTCCCGCTCCAGACGGAGCAGGTGTCGGGTCGCACGGCCTACTACTCGCCCCTCCGCCAGTCGCCCCCGGAGTAATCCGCCCCGCTCGGTTTTTCTCTCTCCCCTCCACGCCCCCTCCATGCCCTCGATCCGCATTGGCACCTCCGGCTGGCAGCACGACCCGTTCGTCGGCTCGTTCTACCCCGACGATCGGCCCTCGGACGACCGCCTCGCGTTCTATGCCGACACGTTCGACACCGTCGAGGTCAATAACACCTTCTACCAACGCCCCGACCCGGACGTCCTGCGCGCCTGGCGCGAGCAGACGCCCGACGGGTTCACGTTTGCGATCAAGGCCAACCAGTACATCACCCACTTCAAGAAGCTGAAGGACCCGGCCGAGCCGGTGGGGATGTTGTACGAGGCCGTCGAGCCGCTGGGCGAGGCGCTGGGGCCGATCCTCTTCCAGTGCCCGCCGAACTGGCATCAAAACCTGGAGCGGCTCCACAGCTTCCTGGACGTGCTCGACGAGGAGCACCGGCACGTCTTCGAATTTCGGGACCCGACCTGGCTGAACGACGGCACGACCGACGCCCTGGCCGCCCACGACGCGGCGTTCTGCGTCTACGACTACGGGGACCAGGCCACTCTGCGCACCGTGACGGCCGACTGGGCGTACGTGCGGCTCCACGGGGCCGGCGAGCCCTACCGCGGCCGCTACACGGACGCGGCGCTCGACGACTGGGCCGAGACGATCGCTGGCTGGCGGGATGAGGGACGCGACGTGTACGTCTATTTCAACAACACCGCGGGCGACGGCCACGCCCCCCACGACGCACAACGGCTCCGGGCGCGGTTTTCATGAGGCCGCGGGCGGTCCGCTACTGCTTCTCGACGGCGACCGACTGTAGCGTGTCGGTCTCCTCGATGGCGTCGACCACGTCCTGCCCCTCCACCACGTCGCCGAACACGGTGTGCTTGGCGTCGAGGTGGGACTGCGGGGCCCGTGTGATGAAGAACTGGCTGCCGTTGGTGTTGGGGCCGGCGTTGGCCATCGACAGGACGCCCGTTTCGTGTGAGAGCGGATTGCCCTCGATCTCATCCTCAAACTGGTAGCCGGGGCCGCCGCGGCCCGTGCCGGTGGGGTCGCCGCCCTGGATGATGAAGCCCTCGATGACACGGTGGAAGGGCGTGCCGTCGTAAAAGCCCTCGTCGGCGAGGAAGGCGAAGTTGTTGACCGTCTTCGGCGCGTGCTCGGGGTACAGTTCGGCGCGGATGGTGCCCCGGCTCGTCTCGAACGTCGCCTCGTAGACGGCGTCCGTATCGATTTGCATCTCGGGCGGGGCGTCCCACTGGGGATGATCGGCCATGGGGAAGCGGGGAGGGAAAGAGCGAAAACCAATGCGACGGTCCGACGAGGGGCGCGGGGGTGTGTTTCGGTCCGCCGGTCGGGATCCCGACGCAAGAGAGGGAGTTGGGCCGTTTCGATGGGCTCGCCCCCTCACCTGATCTCATTTCCATGTCCCCTGCTTCTGAAATCGTTCTCGTCACCGGGGCCTCCTCCGGCATTGGGCGCGAGCTGGCCCACTGCTTCGCCGCCGACGGCTCCGAGTGCGTGCTCGTGGCCCGCAGTGAGGAGGCGCTCCACGACGTGGCCGATGCGCTGGAGGGGGCGTACGGGACGGACGCGCACGTGCTGCCGGCCGATCTGAGTGTGCCGGGCGCCGCGGACACGGTGGCCGACCGGCTCCACGAGCGGGGCCTGTCCGTCGATGGGCTGGTCAACAACGCAGGGGTGGGCGCACGGGGCGCGTTTGCGGAGCTCGATGCCCAGCGGCAGGTCGACATGATTCAGGTCAACGTGACGGCGCTCACCCATCTCACCCGCCGATTGCTCCCGTCGATGCAGGACCGCGGACGGGGCGGCGTGCTCAATGTGGCCTCCACGGCGGGCCTTCAGGCGGGCCCCTACATGAGCGTCTACTACGCCACGAAGGCATACGTCCTGTCTTTCAGCGACGGGCTGGCGGAAGAGATGGCGGGCACGGGCGTGACGGTGACGTGCCTGGCGCCGGGGCCCACCCGCACGGCGTTTGCCGACCGGGCGGACATAGATGAGGCGCGCCTCATGGACCTGGGGGCGACGATGACGCCCGCGGCGGTTGCGGCGGCGGGCTACGACGCCTTTCGGGCGGGCCGCACCCTCGAAATTCCGGGGTGGCCCAACAAGGTCGGCGCGATCCTCACGCGCTTCACGCCCCGCGTGCTGGCCCGCAAGGTGACGGCGTGGCTGAACGGTGGAGCGGACGGGGCGCGCTGATTCGTCCTACGCCACCAGGGATTCTTTTTCGGCGCGTCGTAGCTGTTTGATGGCGTGCTCGCGCTGCATGGCGGCCGACTGAGTCTCGTACGCCTCCACGTGCACAAGCGTCACGGGCTGGCGGCCGCGGGTGTACTTGGCGCCCGTGCCGTCGTTGTGCTCCGCCACGCGCCGCTCCACGTCCGTCGTGTAGCCGGTGTAGTACGTCCCGTCGCTGCACTCGATGATGTAGACGTAGTGTCCGCCGCCCGCAGTGTCATCCGAAGGGGATTTGCTCACGTGGAGTTCGCCTGTGGGGGAATGAATACGTTTGGGAGTGTGGGTGTACGGGCGTACGTTGAGAACCAACAACCGACGCTTACTTCCGCCCGCACTTTCACACACCGACACTCAAAAAGTATGGTCACTGCAATCGTTCTCCTCGACACCGAGCGCGACAAGGTGAACACCGTGGCCGACACCCTGGCCGCCCTGGACGGCGTCAGCGAGGTGCACTCTGTGGCCGGGCGCGTGGACCTCGTGGCCATTCTTCGCGTGGCCGAAAACGACGCGCTGGCCGATCTCGTAACGGAAGAGATTCGTCAGATCGACGGCATTGCGGACACGGAGACGCTCATCGGCTTTCGCGTGCACTCCAGCCACGACCTGGAGAACATGTTCTCCGTCGGGCTCGAGTGACCCGGCGGGAGGGCGGCTCTGGGGAGATCTCTACTCTCCCCTCTCCACAGCTATTCATTTCCGACGAAGAAGACGGCGTTGCCGAAGAGGACCTGCCCCTGGTACCAGAAGCCGCGGAAGAGGGGGTTGTCCACGAAATAGACCACCTGGCCGTCGCCCACCTGCTGCGTGCCGTAGAGGAGCGTATCGTCGATCTCCTGCTGCGCCTTGTGCCCCATGAAGCCGCTTACCGGGGCGGGGGCTTCCAGGGCGGCCACGGTCCAGCCGTCCTCCAGATAGGCGTAGGCGTCGTCGTTGCGCTTGAGGGTGAAGTACGGGTCCGAGAGGCCGAAGCCCAGCGGGTGCGTCGTGTCGATCCAGGCGCGGTGGATGCTGCCGGGCGTCGAGCCGGTAAGGGCGCGGCGCTGGCGGGTGCTGTACTGGGAGAGGGACGCCTCCTCCTCGCCCGTCGCCGAGTCCGCCGGGGACAGATGGTAGGCATCGTGCGCGGCCATCGTGCGGGTGGCCCCGCCGAGGGCGAGCAGGCGTCCGCCGCCGCGCACCCAGTCCGTAATGGCAGAGGCGCGGGCGTCGGTCATCCACTCGCCGTAGTAGCCGTCCGGGAGCACCAGCACGTCCACGTCATCGAGCATCGCGGGCTCAAAATCGTCGGCCGGGAGGAGCGTGGCGGGGTAGTCGATCTGCTGATCGAAGTAGTGCCACACCTCGCCCAGCTGGGACGAGACGGTGGGCTCCCCGGCCAGCACGGCCACGTGCGGGCCCTCCACGAACCCGACGGTGCCGGAGCCGAAGTCGGGCCCCTCCTCGGTGAACCCAGTCGAGACGCCGTGGACGGGCTGCCCGTGGGCCTCGGCCAGGCGGCGCACGGTGGCGTCGAAGTTGGAGAGCCGGTTCGTGTTGTTGGCACGGGGGATGAGGAGCGTGCCGCGGTCGTACGACCGGCCGTCGACCGTAAACGGCTCGGTGGCGAAGCGGAGGCGCACGTCCGCCTGCAGGAGCGCCGCCGCAAAGCGCACGTCGGCCCGGCTGCCCCACGGTGTCACGTAGGCGTAGGCACGATCCGCCCCCGTGGTGCGAGGGGCGGAGGCCGGTGGGGTGCCGGCCGTATCGACGCCCGCCGGATTGGGCAGCGCGTAGGCGTCGAGGCCGTAGGCGTAGGGCAGGCCCCAGGCGGTGATGTCGTAGGTGATGGAGTCGACGATGGTGGTCTGCGGCTCGAAGAGCACCTTGGTGAGCCGCGCCTTGGGCTGGGCGGCGGGCACCACGAGGTCGCCGCGCCGGAGCTGGACGGACTCGGTGTCGCCACTGCGGTACGACCGGCCGCTGGCCGTGCCCGATTCCGTCGCGTACCCGTACCGGATGCGCTGGCGGTCGAGGTGGTCGGCGAGGGCCGCCAGCCGGTCGGCGTTGTCGGCCCGGCGCACGACGTACGCGGCGTAGTCGCCCGGCGGGTCCTGCTGCGCGGTGTCGTAGTAGTCCGCAAACTCGCGGACGACCGCCTCGTGGTTTTCGGCCGTGGCCTCGATGGTGGAAAGCCCGGCGGTGTGGTGATGGGCGAGCCGTTCGCCCAGCGTGAGCGTGTCGCCGTCGGCCGTGAGGAGGGCGCGCCCGGCCCGGCCCGAGCCGCCCTGTTCGTACGTCATCCCGATGGCGCCGTTGAAGAGGGGCCACGTGTCGCCGTAGCCGGGGTAGAAGAGATCGAACACCTCCTCGGTGAAGTAGAGCCACCCGTTCTCGTTAAAGTAGGCGGCGTTGTTTTCGCCAATGGTGAACTGAAACTCACGCTGCCAGTCGGTCAGGTCCTCGTGGAAGGGCTCGGCGGCGGGGGCGAAGTAGTAGGGATCGTCGGCCCCCATTTCGTGGAAGTCGACGTGCACGTGCGGCATCCACTCGTGGTACACGTCGAGGCGGTGGCGCGTCTCCTGCTGGGTGGCCCACGCCCAGTCGCGGTTGAGGTCGAAGTAGTAGTGATTGGAGCGCCCGCCGGGCCAGGGTTCGTGGTGGGTGCGCGCCTCGGGCCGCGGGTTGACGTCCGCCCCCGCGGTTTGCTTGTACCACTGCACGTAGCGCTCGCGGCCGTCGGGGTTGAGGAGCGGATCGAGGAGCACGACCGTGTGCTGGAGCCAGCTGCCGGTGCGCTCGTTCGCCGGGTCCGCCAGGGCGTGGAGCGTCTTCATTGCGGCCTCGGTCGAGACCGACTCGTTGCCGTGCACGCCGTAGCTCAGCCACGCGATCGCGGTCTGGTCCTGGGGCGTGCCGTTGGCCAGTCCCGTGCGCTGCCGGTTTGCGCGGCGGATGGCGTCGCGCCGCTCCAGGTTCTCCGGCGTGCTGATGGTGGCGAGGAGAAGCGGCCGGCCTTCGTAGGAGGTGCCGTACTGTTCAACGGCCACCCGGGGCGAGTGCTCGGCCACGTGACGCACGTAGTCGACCACTCGGTGGTGGGGGGTAAACTGGGTGCCGACCTCATACTGCAAAAAGGAGGACGGCGCCTGGAGCGCGTCGGCGGGCTGGGCCGCGGCCGGGGCGGCGATAAACAAGAGGCCGGCCAGCAGGAAGAGCGGGACGGAGCGAGTCATGAGGCGAGAGACAAAACCGGAAGGTACGGACCCTCCCAAACAAGTCCCTCCTCCCCGAAATGGCAAGAGCAGGCCCTCGCGCTTGCGTGTGCCGTGCCGCCGGTTGGCCGGCGGGCCCCACAGGACCGGTCATTTTACAACCTTGAAAGGGCCGGAACTCGTATATGCCCGGGCTTGTGAAGAAGGATCGCATATCCGACATTTTTCCACGCAGTGCACTCTCTAACATGGCCGACATCAATCTTATGCGCTCGCACTCGCTTGGGCTCGCCGACGGTCGCGACGCCGTGGAGGGGGTGGCGCAGCAGCTCGAGGACGACCTGGGCGTGCGGTACGAGTGGGAGGAGGATACGCTGTACTTCGATGGGCAGGGGGCCGACGGCCACATCGACGTTCAGGAGGAGAGTGTGCAGATTGCCATCAACCTCAGCACGTTCTTGCAGCCGCTGCGGGGGCGGGTGAAGACGGAGGCCGAGGGGTATCTCGATCGGCATTTCTCGGGGTAACGCTCAGGGTCGTTTCTCCGGCCCGCCCGCCGAGTCGGGGCGAGAGGGCGATCCGGGAGGCGGAACCGGGGCCGCCCGGCGCGTGTGGGCCCGGGCGGGCTGTGCGCTGCGGAGTGCTTCAAGCCGAGCGAGGGCGGGGATCTGGTCGATGGGAAACCAGCCCGACACCACCCGGTCGGCCTGCGCGCCGTCCCGGAGGCCGAGCGAGTCGAGGGCCTGCCGGAGCCGCCGGGGCGTGGAGGCCGCGATCGCATCGAGGGCCACGTGCCCATTCCGCAACTGCAGCCCCGAAGGGGGAGGAGCGGGGGCGGACGAGTCGGGAAGCAGGCGGGCGCGGTGGTACAGCAGCAGGAGGTCGAATCCGGCCTTTGCGAGAGGGCCGTCTTTTCCGGTGCCGTCGGGGCCGTGGACGTCGCACAGGGCCCGGGCGCGGGCCGTCTCCGCGGGCTGCTGAGCGCGGGCGGTCCCGCCGGGGAGGAAGAGCAGCACGACAGCCCAGAGGCACAAGAGCCGCGTGGGCATGAGAGCGGGGGGAGTGGAGGAAAAAGACACGCGATCAGTGAACGACGCCGTCCCGAGGCGGGATCCCCGCGGAACATCGACGAAGTCTGGGGCAATTTCCGTCGGGGGCGGGGGAGAACCGTCCCCAAATGCAACGTAGAGGGGGCGCGTCGTGTACACTTCTCTTCCGTTATTCCGGCGCACGTACTCCTCGGCGCAAGCCGTTTCGCTCCATGAAGCAGACAGACCTCCGCGACATTGCCATCGTGGCCCACGTGGACCACGGCAAGACCACGCTCGTCGACGCCATGCTGTGGCAGAGTGGCATCTTCCGCGACAACCAGACGGTGCAGGAGCGGATGATGGACACGATGGACCTGGAGCGGGAGAAGGGCATCACCATCATGGCCAACAACACGGCCATCCGCTACGAGGGAAAGAAGATCAACATCGTCGACACCCCCGGCCACGCTGACTTCGGCGGCGAGGTGGAGCGCACGCTCCGCATGGTCGACGGCATCATGCTGCTGGTGGACGCGGCGGAGGGGCCGCTGCCGCAGACCCGCTTCGTGGTGCAGAAGGCCCTGGACCTGAACCTGCCGGCCATCGTGGTCCTCAATAAGATCGACCGCGACGACGCCCGCCCCGAAGAGTCGCTGGAGGCGATCTACGACCTCTTTATCGACCTGGGGGCGGAGATGGACCAGATCGACTTCCCGGTGCTTTACACCGTGGCGACCGAGGGGCAGTGCAAGCGGGACCTGGAGGAGGCGGAGTGGTCGAACCTGCGCCCGCTCCTCGACACGATTCTCGACGAGATTCCGGCCCCGTCCGGCGACCCCGACGGCACCCTGCAGACGCTCATCACGAGCGTGCAGCGCGATGACTACCTGGGGCCGATTGCGGTGGGCCGTGTGGAGCAGGGCACCCTCAAAAACCGGCAGCGGGTGACGCTCTGCCACCGCGACGGCAGTACCGAGTCGGCCAAGATCAGCGAGCTGTTTACGTACCAGGACCTCCAGCGCGTGGAGACCGACGAGGCGGGGCCGGGCGAGATCGTCGCCATCGCGGGCGTGGAGGGCATTGGGCTCGGCGAAAGCATCTGCGCGGCCGAGGACCCCGAGCCCCTGGAGCCGATCGACATCGACGAGCCGACGATGTCCATGGAGTTTCGGGTGAACGACGGCCCGTTCAGCGGGCAGGAGGGCGAATTCGTCACCTCTCGCCAGCTGCGCGATCGCCTCTTCGACGAGGCCCGCAACAATCTTGCGATCCGGGTCGAAGAGACCGACTCCGCCAACGCCCTCAACGTGTACGGCCGCGGCGAGCTGCAGATGGCCATTCTCATCGAGCAGATGCGCCGCGAGGGCTACGAGTTCTGCGTGGGCATGCCGCAGGTCATCACCAAAGAGATTGACGGCACCACGCACGAGCCGTACGAGATCGCCGAGATCGACATTCCGCAGGACTACATGGGCGTGGTGATGGAGCGCCTCGGCGAGCGGAAGGGGGAGATGGAGCACATGGAGCGACAGGACAGCGGGCGCACCCGTCTCCAGTTCCGCGTGCCGAGTCGCGGCCTCATCGGCTACCGGGCCAAGTTCCTCACCGACACGAAGGGCACGGGCCTGCTCACGCACAGCTTCGAAGAGTTCGGGCCCTGGGCGGGCGAGATTCCGCACCGCACCACCGGCGCCCTCGTGGCCGATCGGCAGGGCGAAACGACGGCCTACGCGCTGCTCAACCTCCAGGATCGCGGCGACTTCTTTGTGGCGCCCGGCGATCGCGTGTACAAGGGCATGATCGTCGGCGAAAACAACCGCCCGCAGGACCTGGACCTGAACGTGACGAAGGAGAAGCACCTCACCAACATGCGAGCCGCGGCCGGCGATGAGCTAGAGCACGTCCCGCCGCCCCGGGAAATGTCGCTGGAGGAGTCGATCGAGTTTATCCGGGAGGACGAACTGGTAGAGGTGACGCCGGAGGCCTACCGCCTTCGCAAGCGTCACCGCGACCCGAAGGCGCGGAAGCGGGCACAGATGGGCGAGACGGCATAGGGACGCCGAGCAGGGCCGGGCCCCGAGACGGAAGAAGTTTTCCCGTCGGCCGGTACGCTTCTCAACGAGGCTCTCCATCGGCGGCGGTTACGCGCTTGCAGGGGCCTCCTCCCGCGCTTCCTTCGGCAGGCCCTCCCCCTCCGGCCCGTCCTTGTACTGCTCCTGGATGTTGGGGAAGGCGGTCTGAAACATGTCGTTCACCTCTTCCACTTCCTCATCCTGCTCCTCGCGCGCCTTGTGCAGCCGCACGCAGGCCTTCCACACTGCGCGTCGTAGATTCCACTTGCGCACCGAGTAGGCGGCGCTGCGGCGCGTGCCGTCCTCTTCCAGCCAGCTGAGCTGCACGTACGGCTTCGGGGTGCCGCTGCCGTCGTCCTTCCAGCAGAAGTTGAGGCCGATGACGCCGGTGGTGGAGCGGGCTTCGGCCGAGCGCTTCACCGGGTCCATCGGATCCGGCAACTCCTCCAGCAGCTCGTCGCGGTACTCCACGGCCTTCTCCAGGGCCTCCTCCCGGCCCCCAAAGCGTTTGTCGGAGAAGTACTTGGTGTGCTGCTCCTTCTGACGCTTCACGCGCACCTGCCAACCGTGGGTGGGGTGCCGATCCGGATTTTCCTCCGTCGGCTCGATGTCGATGCGAAAGACATTCTTCGGCTTGTCGGTCATGAGAACGTAAATCCGAGCAGTATCGATACAGTCGATGGGGCGCCGGCCCCGGGACAGTGGCGGGCCGACAGACGATCAAACGAGACGGCTCACAGGCCGCAGGGGGCACTGTGCGGTCCTCCCGGACAGAGATCACTGGACGGATCTCGTCCGAATGGACGTGGGCACGATCCCGCGAAACGTAACACACCCGCAATATGTGGGGGAGGGAAATGAAGTGCAACTCGCACGCCTCGGTTCTGGCCGAGGGGGCGGGCAGTTCGTTTGGAGATTGGCGGGTGCAGACGGCAAGGGGCCGGGGCGGCGCCGCAGGTTTCTGAGGAGAGGAGGGGCGACGGAGGCAAGGCCCCGCAGGGAACGACAAAGGGGCCCTTCACGAAGGAATCTCGTCGCTTCGCCCGAGACTGGTATGTTGTTTGGGCGTATGCTCTTGCGCGCATCGTCCTCCCGCATGCTTCGACGTCATGACCGTTTTTTCTCTATCGACAAGTACGTTGTATGGGGGGTACCTGGGCGCCTTCGTCCTTGCGATGACCGTATGCCTGGTGGGGGCGTACCGGGTGCGGCAAATTCCGTATGCCGGGACCCGACAAAGCCTGTTTGTCTTTTTTCTGACCAGTGCCGGATGGGCGGCCGCGTACATCGGGTTTTTGCTCGTCTCGTCCTCCGGAGCAAAGAACTTTTTCTACCAGGCGAGCCTGATTGTCGGGTTCGGGACCGTGTGGGCGTGGCTCTGGTTCTGCTCCGCCTACACGGGCCGGGCGCTCCACCGGAACGCCGCGGCCCTGCGATTTGCCGCGCTCGTGTTCGGGGCGGTCGTGGTCCTGAAGCTGACGAACCCCCTTCATCAGCTGTACTACACGCTGGAGCCGGTCTCGCACGACACCTTCGGGTTCGCGGTGCGGCACGGCATCCTGTACTGGGTCGTCATGGGCGTGTCGTACGCGCTCGCCGCGGCCGGCTACCTGATGCTCTTCGAGCTGTTCGTTAAGACCGAAACGCGCACCACGCCCCTGGCCGTGCTCACGACGCTGACGGCCGTGCCGGCCGTGCTGAACATCGTCGGACATGTGACGCCGGCCTTCCGAGACATTACGCACGAGCCGCTGGGGGTGGCTGTGTTTGCGATCGGGGTGCTGTTCGTGTACACGTATCAGTTCCAAGCCGTGCGACTGGCCGGGAGCCTGAGCGAGCCCACCCTCATGCTCGGGTCGGACGGGCGGATTGCGGATTACGGGCAGCAGGCGGCCGATCTGTTTCCCGAGTTGGAGGACCGAGCGGCCATTGGGGCCCCACTGAGCACCGTGCTTCCTGCCCTGTCCAAGCGCCTCAACGCGGAGGAGGACTCTGTTCTGGAGACCGGGGGGGATGACACGACGTCCCGGTACTACCGCATTGTGGAGACGGACGTTGGGGGACACGAGGCGCAGGGCCGTCGGATCGTCATTCTCTCTGACATCACCGAGCGCGAGCGGCGACAGCGGGCGCTCCAGAGCCGGCAGGAAAAGGTGGAAGCCCTGTACGCCGCCGTCAGTCGGTTGCTGCGGGCCCGGCACCGCGACGAAATCGGCGACCTCGTGCTGCGACTGGTGAACGACGTGTTCGGGTACCCCTACGTGGGGGTGCGCCTGGCCGAGGACGATCAGCTGGTGCCCGTGCAGCATTCGCCCGAGGTGCACGAGCACCTGCCGGCGCGCCCGGCCGTCGCCCAGGAGGGGCCGAGCATCATGGCGCGTGCCTTCCAACGGGGCGAAAAAATTGCGGTGGACGATCTACAGGTGGTGGACGACCCGGTGGCGTACGGCGAGGTCCGGGCCGCGGCCATCTTTCCGATGGGGACGCACGGCACGATTTCGGTGGGGGACGGGACGGTGGGTGGCATCGACGCGTTCGACACCCAGCTCATCGAGGTCCTGGCGGCCCACGCCGCCGTGGTGTTCGACCGCATCGATCAGGAGACGGAACTGCGGGCCGCAAAGCGCGAGGCGGAGCAGGCGAGCCGGATGAAGTCGTCGTTGCTGGCCAACATGAGCCACGAAATCCGCACACCGCTCACGTCGATTATCGGGATGGCGGGCGAGATCTCCACGATGGCGGACACGGCGGATGCCCCCATCGGACGGTTTGCCGATCTCATTGAAGACAGTGGGCAGCGGCTTATGGGCACGCTGGACGCAGTCTTGAACCTATCGCGGCTGGAGGGGGAGGAGCAGGAGGCGTCGGCGCAGCCGATCAACGTGGTGGAGGTGGCGTCGGGCGTCGTCGACGGCGTGCGGCCGGACGCCGACGAGGAGGAGGTCACGCTCCATTTCGAGCCCGATGCAGAGTCGCTGCACGTGCGAGGGGACCGGGAGGGCCTGCGGGTGCTCCTTCAGAACCTGGTGTCCAACGCGATCAAATACACGCCGTCCGGGGGCACGGCGTGGGTGCGGCTGACGGGCGAGGAGGCGGGGGTCGTGCTGGAGGTGGAGGATACCGGCATTGGGATGGAGCCAGGGCAGGTCGACACCCTCTTCGAGCCGTTCCGGCAGGCGTCGGAGGGGTGGAGCCGAGAGTACGAAGGGGCCGGCCTGGGGCTCACCCTGGTGCGGCGACTGGTCGAGCAGATGGACGGGTCCGTCTCGGTCGACACCGAGAAGGGGGAGGGGACGCGTTTCACCGTGCGGATGCCGCGGGCGCGCCCCGACGCGGCCGACTGACGCGACGAGGCGCCTACCCCGCGTCCGCCGCTTCCGCGACCGTGCGCAGGGTCTCGCGCTGCTCCTCGGTCAGGTCGCTCGGGATGGTGACGTCGATTTTGACGTACAGGTCGCCCTGGCCGTCGTCCGTCTTCACGCCCTGCCCCTTCAGCCGCAGCTTCTCGCCCGGCTGGGTGCCGGCGGGGATGGTGAGCTTGATGCGCTGGCCGTAGGGGGTGGGGATGCGGCGCTCGGTCCCCAGCATCGCCTCGAACGCGCCGACCGTTTCGGTGAGATGAATGTCGTCGCCCTTGCGCCGAAAGCGCGGGTGGTCGCCGACCTCGAACGTCACGTACAGATCGCCGCGCGTGCCGGTGGGGCCGGGCTGGCCGCGCCCCTTCAGTCGAATCTTGTAGCCATTGCGCACGCCGGTCGGAATGCGGAGGCGGATCGACTCGCCCGTTGGAAGCTCCACCTGCTTTCGACCGCCCTGGAGGGCCTCATCGAAGGAGAGGCGCAGCTTCGTCTCCACGTCCTGGCCGCCCCGTTGCCGGTGCGATTGCTGTCGCCCTGAGGTGCGCTGCTGCGCGAACGGGTCGCCGCTCCCCCGGCCCCGTCCGCCGAAGAAGCTCTCGAAAATATCGCCGAGGCCGCCCTGCCCGCCAAAGGCGTCGTCGAACCCGCGCTGCTCAAAATGAATCTCTGGCCCGCCGGTCCCCCCCCGACTCCACGAGCCCCGGC
>NCRB01000001.1 GCA_002894665.1 Salinivenus iranica | reverse complement strand
GCAGCGCCGCCACCAGCACCAGCTGCGCAAGGTCCCGGAAGATGTACAGGAGGCCGCCAATTCCCGCCCCCAGCACCGCGACGCGTCCCCACCGGAGCACTCGATTCGTAGGGAACGTCCGGGACGAGTCAGAATCGATGGGAGACGGCATAACGACAACCCTAACAAAAACGAAGTACGCACCGGCCCCTCCCTATCCGCGCTGGGGATCCTTCTCCTCCAGCTGCTCGCGAAGGACCTGCACCTGATCGTTGACGTGGATCAGGCGCTTGCTGATCACCTGCGACATGCGGAGGAGGAGTTGTACGCCCAGGTCCGTGTCCTGCTCGACAAGGCCCAGAAAATCCGGCCGATAGAGGCCGTACAAGATCGAGGAGTCTCGGGCAATGGCGGTCGCCGAGCGGGGCGATTCGTTCAGAAGGGCCAGTTCCCCCAGAAAATCCCCGTCTTCGAGCTCCGCCAGTGTATCGCCGGTCGGCTCATAGACGATGTCGACCGCCCCCTCTCGGATGATGTACATGCCCACGCCCGGATTCCCCTGGCGGAAGAGCACCTCGTCCGGGGCATACTCCCGTCGATGAAGGACGGACGCGATGCCCGAGAGCTCGCCCCGAGAGAGGCCGTCGAAGAGCGGGATGTTGCGGAGGAGATTGTGCACGGAGTCCTCCTCCGTCGACCGAAAAATGTTGGCCCAGAGGCTATCCACGACGAGACCCGACGCGCGTCGGAAAGGATCGAACAGTTCGGCGCCCAACGTAGGGGCCAGGCCCGCCAACGTCTACCATCGGCCGGCTACGCCTCCGTCGCGTGCTCGGCGATGGCAACAAACGACTCCGCCTTCAGGCTCGCACTGCCAATGAGCCCCCCATCCACGTCCGGCTGGCCAAGGAGCTCGGCGGCGTTGTGAGGCTTCATGCTGCCCCCGTAGAGCAGCGCAACCTCGGCCGCGAGGTCTTCCCCGTATCGCCCGGCGAGATCGGACCGCACCACGGCGTGCATGTCCTGCGCCTGTGTGGGCGTGGCCGACTCTCCGGTGCCAATGGCCCACACCGGTTCGTAGGCCACCACGAGGGCGTCCGCACGCGGCACGTCGACCCCGTCGAGCGCCCCCTCCAATTGCGAGCGCACGACCGACTCGGCATCGCCCGACCGGCGGTGCTCCAGGGTTTCCCCTACACACACGATCGGGACGAGGCCGTGCGCGCGGGCCTGAACGACCTTCGCATTCACCTCCGCGTCCGACTCGTCGTAATACTGTCGTCGTTCGGAGTGGCCGACGATCGCGTACGTGCAGCCAATCGAGGTAAGCATCGACGCCGAGATGTCACTGGTGTACGCCCCTTCCTCCTCTGCATGCACGTCCTGCGCCCCGAGCGCGACCGAAGAGCCGTCCAGCGCCTCCCCCACGGCCTGTAGGTGTGTAAACGGCGGGCAGACGGCCACGTCCACCTCGGAGAAATCCGCGTCCGAGCGGTCCAGCCCGGCGGCCACGTTGCGCGCCAGGGCGCGGCCCGCCGGCACATCCGTGTTCATTTTCCAGTTTCCAGCAATAAGCATTGGGGGAAGGCATCAATTGAGAAAGACAGTACACAGGGCGTCCCTACTTCACCGCCTCGTAGGCGAACATAGTGGGCGGAATGTTGCGCGGCTCGTACTCCTTGGTCACCGCGGAAAAGTGCTCTCGGAGCGGTTCCTCCAGGTGGTTGTAGTTCTGATACACGAGGAACTTGCCCTCTTCCGACAGCACGTCCCGCGTTCGGGCTAGAAGCGCGTGACGGGCGTCCTCATCCAAAAACGAGAAGGGAATGCCCGAGACGATGTAGTCGGCCCCGTCCAGGCCGTGCGCCCGGAGAATGTCGACGACATCTTCCGCCCGGCCCTCCTCGACAATCACCCGCGGATCGTCGCCCGCCCGCTGGGTGAGCATCTTCACAAAGTCAGAATTGCTCTCAATCAGGAGCAGCGTCGACTCCGGATGCATTCGCTCCCAAATGTATTCGCTAAAAACCCCGTTTCCGGGCCCGTACTCCACAATCACCGCGGGCCTGTCGAAATCAATCCACTTGCACACCCGCCGCACGAGGAACCGTGACGATGGAGCGACGGCCGCCACATTCCGGTCCTTGAGGAAGTTTTTGATGTAGGAAAACGTTCCTTTGAGCGTAGGCACCAGTCAATCGTCGGTTGGGCGTGAGATCGGTGATCTACCGTTGAGCACAGAGGCAACACAATGTATAACGTAGCACGAACGTGCAACGTCTTTCAAGGAAACAGCCCCGCTCTCTGTGAATCCTCGCCGAGAAGCCGACGGACCCCTCCCCGTTCTCACCGGGGAGCGTCAGTAGCCGTTGTATCCAGAAGCATCATCAAATCGTTCTGCAGCGCCAGGAACGCCGTTTCCTCGTACCGGCCCACGATCCGCCCCTGCGCGTCGATGAGGAAGCGCACCGGCGGATCGACGACATTGTACCGCTGCGAGACGGCCTCTCCGTTCTGCGGCACAATCACGCGATGGCCGGGAAGCGACCGATTGCTCAGAAAGGCACGGGTGAGCACCGAGTCCGGCTCAGTGGCGACCGACACGAAGGCGACCGAGTCGGGCCGCGTGACCTGGTAGAGCGTATTTCGGGTGGGGAGCTGGCGGGCGTACAGTCCCGCCCCGGGCTCGTAAAACTCCAGGACCACCGGACGCCCCCGCAGCGCACGAAGCGACAGCGAGTCGCCCCGCAGCGTACGGACGCCAAGGTCGGGGGCGTCCCGGCCGGGGTGCAGATCCGTGATCTCGTACTGTGCCCGTTCGGCCCACTCCGCCCACTGCGTTCCGGGATAGCGGGACCGAAGGGCCGACGCGGCGTCCCCGGCAGCCTCTTCATGCCGGCGATCGACGTGGGCCCGGACCCGCGCCGCCTGGATGCCCGCCCGCTGTTCGGGCGACCGGGCCCGTGCGTCCATACTGTCCAGCAGGGCCAGGGCCGCGTTCTGCCCTTTCCAGCGCGCCGCCGCCCGCCCCCCAATCAGGCTTGCCTCCACGTACCGGGAGTTGGACGGAGCAATCGACTGCACCCGCGACACCACGAGGGAGTCGTTCCATCCTTCCAGCAGCGAGAGGGCCTCCACCATGGCAAGCTCCGCGGCGTACGTCCCCGGATAGGTTTTTTGGAGTTCCCACAACACACTGCTGGTCTGCCGGATGCCCTGGGCCGTCACGTTCGCGTCGTACGCCGTATCCTTCAGGCGCAGGAGCAAGGTGCGGCGGTGCTGGGCCATCACGTTCCGATAGCCGGTCAGGGCGTTGTTTTCCGGCGACTGGATGCGCACCCCGCCCTCCTGCACCGGAAGAGCAGCCTGGAGTTGCGCCGTGTCTCCCTCCGCCACCACGTACTCGACGGTCGCGAGGCGATTCGTCCCTTGTTGGTCCCAAATCATGAGCGGGTAAATGCCCCGCTCGGGGACCGGGACGCGCACCCGAAACTCGCCCTCGCGGTCAGTCGTCGCGTGGGCCAGGGTGTCCACCCGACGCCCCTGGGCCTGCACCACCAGCACGCGAAAGCCACGAAGATCGGCGACGGAATCGGCGGCGGACTCAACCGTGATGTTTCCCTCCAGTACGCCCTGCACGCCGTCGGGCTGCGCCTGGCACCCGACCCAGAGCCCAAGTGCAACGACCAGGAACGCCCCGTAGACGAGTCGGCAAAGGGGCCTCCCTCCCGGTCGTGCGTCCGTGCGCGTCCGAGTCATCGGCTATTCGGCGGCTTGTCGACGGGCCTCCAGTTTCTCGCGGAGCACCTCCTGGATCACCTCCGGGTCCGGGGAGCCGTCAAAGGTCCGGCGCACCTGGCCGATAAAAAAGCCCAGCAACCCGTCCTTGCCGTCCAGGTAGGTTTCCACCTGCTCGGGGTTGTCGTCCAACACCTCCTCCACCACGGGCACGATGGCCCCGCGGTCCGACACCTGAATCAGGTCGCGCTCGTCGGCAATTTTTCCGGCGCTCGCCTCCGGCTGCTCCATCATCGCCTCAAAGATCTCCTGGGCGCCGTTGGAGCTCACCTTGTCCTGCACCCGCAGGAAGGCAAGCTGGGCCAGGCGCTCCGGCTCGACGGGCAGATCGTCAATCTCAATCGACCGCTCGTTGAGCACGCGCAGCACTTCCGACATCACGAGGTTCGAGACCAGCTTGGCCTGCGCATCGGTGTCGCCCCCCTTTGTGCGTTTGAAGAGCTGGTCGAGGGCCGCCTCGAAGTAGTCGGCCACCGGGCGCTCCTCCGTGAGCACGCGGGCGTCGTACGGGGGAAGCCCCACCTCCTCGATGAACCGCCGACGGCGCGCCCGGGGCAGTTCCGGAAGGTCGGCCCGCACCTCGTCGAGTTGGTCGTCGTCCACGACGACCTCCACCAGGTCGGGGTCGGGCATGTAGCGGTAGTCGTGCGCCTCTTCCTTCGAGCGCATGGGCCGGGTCGTCCCCGCGTCCGGGTCCCACAGGAGCGTCTGCTGCGTCACGGAGTCTCCTCTTTCCAAGGCCGCCGTCTGGCGGGCGATTTCGTAGTCGAGCGCCTGCTCCACGTGGCGCATCGAGTTCATGTTTTTCAGCTCAGTCCGGGTCCCGAACTGCTCCCGGCCCCGCGGTCGCACGCTGACGTTGGCGTCGCACCGGAGAGACCCCTCCTCCATGTTGCCGTCGCTAATGCCGAGGTAGCGGACCAGCTGCCGCAGCCGCTTCAAAAACAGGTACGCCTCGCGGGGCGAGCGGAGGTCCGGCTCCGTCACCAGTTCGAGGAGGGGCACACCACAGCGGTTGAAGTCGAGGCGGGTCTGGTCGGCGTCGTGAATCGACTTGCCGGCATCCTCCTCCATGTGGATGCGGGTCAGGCCAATTCGCTTCGACGCGGCCTCCGCCGGGTTGGCATCCTCTTCTTCCTCCGGGTAGATTTCGACGAAGCCGTCGTAGCAAATCGGTGTGTCGTACTGCGAGATCTGATACCCCTTCGGCAGGTCCGGATAGAAGTAATGCTTGCGGGCGAAGACCGACCGATCCGCAATTGAGCAGCGGGTGGCCAGCCCCAGCCGTAGGGCGTACGCGACTACCTTCTCGTTCAGGACCGGAAGCGTGCCGGGATGCCCCAGACTCACGGGGTCCACCTGCGTATTGGGATCGGCCCCAAAGGCGGCGGCGTCGGGGCTGAAGATTTTGGCGTCCGTCTGGAGTTGAACGTGAACTTCGAGGCCGATGACCGGCTCGTACGTCTCGTGGGCCATAGAAACGGGATCGGGTGCGCAGCGTGACAGGACCGTGGCGAAGAGATTCCGGACGAAGGTACCCGGGGCGCCGGGCAAATGTTCGGCGCCGGTCCCGGCTACGACGCCTCCGCCGCGGCCCGATCAGACGGGGCGGCCTGGTCGTTGAGCGCCCAGTCGTAGGGCAGATACTCAACGGCGTAGTCCCCCTCCGCCAGGCGGGTGCCCGCTGTGCCGGGGACGTACGGGGCGAGGGCCCGCTGAAGGGCCTCCGGGGTGGGGCCAAAGTCGCCTCCGTACCATTTCAGGATGCGGGAAAGGGCAATCCGGTCGGGGCCCGCGGGAATCCGGTTTTTTGTCGAGTCGCGCAGGAAGGTGCGGGCCTGCGCGTCGAGTTGAACGTCGAGGCGCGGCCCCGTGTACGGGGCACGACGGAGCCGGGGACAACTCGCCGCCGCGCACACCAGCGCAAAGTGAATGCGCGGCTCCTCGAACCGCTCGCGGATAATCTCGTGCTCGATCTCGTCGAGCGTGCGCATCGTATCGGCCACCACGCCGACCTCCAGCTGAAACGGGCTGTTCTCCTTCGGCTCGGGCGGACCGGGTGTAATCGCCCAGATGTTCTGGACCGGGTAGTGGTCCAGAATCAGCTTGAGGGTGAGGGCGTTGTAGGCGTTGATCCAGAGCGCGAGCCGGGCGTCCCGGGAGCGCCCCGCCACCTCCGCCGCGGCAAGCTGCTCGAGGTACGGGCGCAGCACATCGGCGCGATCCCGTTGAAGGCCGGCGTAGTCCACCGCCCCCGTGGTGTCGACGTAGCGCTGGAGCACCCGACGAAACGCCTCGTGGGGACCCGCCGCGGGCGCTCCCGCCTCTCCATCGACCCACTGGAGGGCGCGTTCAGGGGGCGTCCCTGCGGTGGTGTCCGGCGCCGCCGGCCCCGACATCGTCGTGTAGGCGGCCCACGACCAGCCCACGAGGCCGCCCACAAAGGCCAGGAGGACGACGGCCAGCCCCACGTACTGGCGCAACCGGGGATCGGAAGAGGACACGGTGGCATCGGGAGTATTAGAAAGACAGCACACCGCCCTAACGGGCCAGGCCCCTCCGTGCTCCGTCGGGTCTGTCGCTCGCCCTTACGGCGCCGCCCCCATCCCCTCGGCCCGCCAGGGCACCTCAATCACGACGCGCGTGCCCTCTCGCGGCGTCGCATCGAGCGAAAAGGTGCCCCCGATCAGTTCGATCCGATCCCGAGCGCTAACAAGCCCCACGCCCCCGCTCTCCACATCATGGGCGGCTGGATCGAAGCCCTGCCCTTCGTCCTGCACGACGACCCGCAGTCGCCCTTCGCCCTCCAGCAGCCACAGGTCTGCCATCTCCACCTCCGCGTGCTTCACGACGTTGAACAGCAGCTCGCGGACGAGACGGAAGAGCAAAATCCGGAGGGTTTTGTCTGTCGTTTTGAAGTGACCACGGGCCTTCAGGTGGACCGTCAGTCCGTACGCGTCCTCCATGTGGAAGCACAGCCACTCAAAGGCGTCCCGAATCGACTGATTCCCTACCGGCGGGTCCAATTCCTTCGAAAGGGTGCGCGTAGTCTCGATGCCCTCGTCGATCAGTTCTACGGATCGCTCCAGTAGGTCCGTCTTTTCCTCTCCCAGGGCTACATGCTCCGCCAGCTGGTCGAGCTTCATCTTGGCGGCAAAAAGAAGCTGCTGAAGGGTGTCGTGGAGCACCTCGCTGAGCCGCTTGCGCTCCGTCTCCTCCGCCGACGTGAGCGCCTCGGACAGCGACTGCACCTGTTCGGTCCGCTCCTGCAGCGATGCGTTTGCCGCGCGAAGTTCCTCCTCTACCTTCTTTCGCCGCGTGATGTCGACGAACGTAACCACCACCCCGTCAATCTTGTCCTCCACCGTCCGATATGGATGGTGACGCACCAGGAAGCACTCCCCCGCTTCGCTCCAGGCTTCCCGTTCCACCGGTGTGAGGTCGTCCAACACCTGTTGGGCGTCTGCCTCCAGGCGGTCGTAGTCCAGCCGGTGCGTAAAGTCGCCAATGGCCCGCCCCTCGTCCGAGGAATGGATGTTGAACAGGTCCTCGATGCGGGGCATGTAACGTTGGATGTTGAGGTCGCGGTCGAGGAAAAGCGTGCCGATGTCGGTGGCCGCCATCAGGTTCTTGAGGTCGCTGTTGGCCTGGCGCAGGGCCTCCACCTTGTTCTCCAGTTCCTGATTCACCGTCTTCAGCTCCTCATTCACGGACTGGAGTTCTTCTTTGCTCGTCTCCAGCTCCTCCGTCATCGACTTGTACTCCTCATTCATCGACCGCAGCTCTTCGTTGGCCGCCCGCATTTCCTGCTTAGAGGTCTCGTGCTCCTCGACCGTTGCCTGAAGCTCCTGCTTCGTCTGCCGGAGCTCGGCCTCCAGCCGCTGGACGCGCTCGTCCTCCGCCGGGGCCGGCTCGGGCGAGATGGGCACCGACTCGTCCGCCTCCATGAACACCACCAGCGCGAGGCCGTCGGCCTCGGGCACCTCCTGGGCCGTCCGCACCACCAGCTGCACGGACCGCTCTCGATCCTCAAAGCGAACCGTGACCGGCTGCGTGCGCACGGTGCCGTTGTCTTCAAATACCTCTCGCAAGGCCGACCGAAGGCTGGCGCGCAGCTCGGGCCGGACGACGTCGACAATGTTCGTGTTCGGCGGCCCCATCGGGTGCTGGAGGTACCGCCCGGCCGTCTGCGAGAGGTGGACGAACGTATACTCTTCGTCCACGATGGCGCTGGGCGGGGCGTACGCTTCCAAGAGGCGCCGGTGCAGGGCCGCTTTCGAGGGCTTCTGGCGTGCAAACGGAGCCGCCTCGCCCGCGTCGGGCGTCGAGGGTGAGAGCGGCCCGGACGGCAGCTCGGGCACCGAACGCTTTCCCGATCGCCGCCGATACAGCCGGTGGGCCTGGTCCACCGTCCCAAACACGCCGTCGGACACGTCCGCGGACTCAGAGCTTCCCAGGAGCAGGTACCCGCCGTCATTCAAGGCGTAGCTGAACAGATCAAACACCGACGCCTGCAGGTCCCGCCGGAGATAGATCAGCAGGTTGCGGCAGAGGATGAGGTCCAGATTCGAAAAGGGCGGATCCTTCAACAGGCTATGCGGTGTGAAGAGCACCCGCTCCCGCACCGCGTCACGAACGACGTATTCGTTCCCCTCCCGCTGGAAGAACCGGTCGAGATAGTCCGACGGGACATCCGACTCGATGGGCTCGGGGTACCGCCCGCGTCGCGCCGTGGCGAGGGCCTCCTCGTCGATGTCCGTCGCAAACACCTGGATGTGGTCGGCGGAGAGGGAGGTGTGGGCCGCCTGTTCCATCAGCACCATGGCCACGGAGTATGCCTCCTCCCCCGTCGCACACCCGGCCACCCATACGCGGACCGGGTCGTCCACCCCCTTGCCCTCGAAAATCGCCGGCATCGCCTGGTCCCGAAGGGCCGCGAACGCCTCGGGGTCGCGGAAAAAGTTGGTGACACTAATGAGAAAGTCTTTCTGCAACGCCGACGCCTCGCTGGGATGCTCCTTCAAGTAGGCCAGGTACTCCTCAAACGACGAGATGTGGTGGACGTGCAGCCGCCGATGAATGCGGCGAAGCATGGTGGACCGCTTGTAGTCGCTGAAGTCGTGGCCCGTGCGGTTGCGCACCTGATCAAAAATTTGGGACAGGACCGTCTGCTCTTCCTCGTCCAGGTCCGCGGGATCAGTCGGGACCTGAAGCTCGCGGGCCACGTGACGCTGCTCGGCCAGCTGACGCGCCAGCTCGGCGACCGGAAGCACAAAGTCGACCAGGCTCGTCTCGATTGCGCTCCGGGGCATGCTCGAATGTTCGGCCTCCGACGGGTCCTGCACCGCCACCATGCCCCCGGCCTCCGTGATGGCCCGCAGCCCCACGCTGCCGTCCGTGCCCGAGCCCGACAGCACGACGCCAAGGGGGTGCACCGGGGCCTGGGCCAGAGACCGAAAAAAACAGTCGATGGGCGATCGGCGCTCCTCCGGGGCATCCAGCGCGTGCGGGACCAGCGTGGTCTCCTCCATGACGAGCGTCTTCCCCGGGGGCGTGACGTACACGTGATTCGCATCCAACTCTGTCGGATCCGTGACCTGCGTGACGAGCAGGGACGTACGCGCCTGGAGCACCTCCGCCAGGTGGCTCTCATGGTCCGGCGCCAGGTGGGTCACAACGACAAAGCTGAGCCCCGACGTGTCCGGGACCGCTTCAAAAAAGGACTGCAGGGCCGGCACGGACCCCGCCGATCCGCCAATGCCGACGACAAACGGACGGTCCTGATCCGGAGCGAGCGGCGATAGTGCGTGAGGATCCATGGAGGAAGGCAAAGACGGATGAAATGGAGGGACCAAAACGGTAACGGACGCTCCCCCCCGGATCCAACAACTCCAGCCTCCTTTCTTTTATCTTTAAATTTACTCGGCCGCCCCGGTTTACAGGGCCTCGATTCGTCCTTCGTACGGCCGAAGGAGGACCGACTCGGCTGCCGTCACGGTCTCGGGATGTGTGCCCAGCAGGCGCGTTGGGTTGGTGCCCTGAACAGCCCTCCGGTGCGGGACGGGAGTGGCAGAGTCGGAGAAATTGAGGGTAACGACCACTTCGTCGTCGCCCAGCACGCGACGGTAGGCATACACGGAGCGACGATCGGGCGCCATCAGTTCGTAGTCCCCGTACACGAATACATCGTGCTCGTGGCGTAGGGTGATGAGGCGGCGGTAATAGTGAAGCACCGAGTCGGGGTCGGCCCGCTCGTCGTCCACATTCACCGTTTCGTGGTTCGGGTTCACCAGGAGCCAGGGCGTGCCGTCAGTAAAACCGGCCTCCGGGCCGTCGGTCCATTGCATCGGCGTCCTTGCATTGTCGCGCCCGAGGGCCCGGTGTTGCTCCAGGAGCGTCTCGCGGTCAGCCCCCGCGGCCACGCGTTCCTGCACGTCGTTGATGGTCTCGACATCGCGGAAGTCCTCGAGAGACTCGAACGGCGCATTCGTCATGCCGATCTCGTCGCCCTGGTAGACGTAGGGCGTGCCGCGGAGGGTGAGCAGGAGTGTGGCGAGCAGTTTCGCCGAGCGCCGCCGGTACGCCGGTCGGTCGTCGCCGAAGTACGACACCGCCCGCGGCAGGTCGTGATTGCCCAGAAAGACGCTGGGCCACGCCTCGTCCCCGAACGCCTCGTCCCACCTCGTGAGGGCGGCCTTCAGTTCGGGCAGCGACCAGTCGCGGGGCTCGTGGCGGTCGTCGTCTTCCCGCCCAATCTCCACGTGATCGAACTGGAAGAAGGACTGGAGCGCACGGTCGTCGTCGCCGGCGTAGTCGCTCACCTGACCGGGGCCAATGGCGTAGCCCTCCCCCACCGTCATCACATCGTAGTCCGACAGGACCCGGTCGTGCATCTCACCGAGGTACTCGTGAATGCGCGGGCCGTGGGCGTAGTGGTCGTGCAGCGAGCCCGCCGCGGGATCGTCCAGGTCCTCGAACGGAGGTTTTGAGAGCAGGGGAATGACGTCCATTCGGAAGCCGTCCACGCCCTTGTCGAGCCAAAACCGCATCATCTCAAAGACGGCGGCGCGCACCTCGGGGTTGGACCAGTTGAGATCGGGCTGGGTCTCGTCGAAGAGGTGCAGATAGTACTCGCCCGTCGCCTCGTCGAAGGTCCAGGCCGAGCCGCTAAAGAACGAGCGCCAGTTGGTCGGCGGGCCGCCATCGTCGGCGGGGGGGCGCCAGTGGTAATAGTCGCGGTACGGATTTTCGCGAGACTGCCGCGACCGGCGAAACCACCGGTGCTCACTGGAGGTGTGGTTCACCACGAGATCCATCAAGAGCCGAATCCCGCGGTCGTGCAGGCCCGCCAGCATCTCGTCGAAGTCGGCCATCGTGCCGAACATGGGGTTGATGGCGCGGTAGTCGCGGATGTCGTACCCGTTGTCGTGCATCGGCGAGTCGTAGACCGGACTCAGCCACACCACGTCCACGCCCAGCTCGGCCAGGTAGTCGAGCTTTTCCGTGATGCCCGGCAGGTCCCCGTTGCCGTCTCCGGTGGTGTCGTTGAAGCTGCGGGGATAGATCTGGTAGACCACTGCTTCTTTCCACCAGCGGCGATCGAGGTCGGACATGGAATCTTGGATCGAGGTGAGACTTCACGGGCGGGGCTACGACATGACGAGCCCGCCATCGACGATCAAATTTTGACCAGTCACGGCGCGGGCCCAGGGCGAGGCCAGCATCAGGATGGCGTCGGCCACCTCCGCGGGGGTCGTGACCCGGCCGCGTGGCGTGTTCTGCGCGATGAGGTCGAACACCTCGTCGGGCGTGGCGGCACTGGCGTCGGTGGTGTCCAGGAGGCCCCCGGACACCATGTTGACGGTGATGTTTTTCTCTCCCAGCTCGCTCGCCATGTTGCGCACGAAGCCGAGAAGGGCGGCCTTGCTCGTCGTATACTCGTGGTACGGCACCACCGGATCCTGGACGAGGTTCGAGCCGACGCCAACGAAGCGGCCCTCGCCCGCCGCCTCCATGCCCGGCAGGGCGGCCTGCAGCAGGTGGAGCGCCCCCTGCACCGAGCCGTCGAGCTGCGTCTGATAGTCGCTCCAGTCAACCTCGTCGGCCTCCGGCCGGGCGGCAGGGTCGAATTGGAAGTCCACGAGCGCGTTGTGGATGACGGTGGTGACGGGGGCACCAAAGTGGTCCGCCGCCGCGTCGACCATGTCGTGGACGGCCTCGCGGTCGCGGACGTCGGCCTGCAGGGGAAGCGCCTCTCCGGGACCGGTGTCGGCAATGGTGTCGGCCACCTCGCGGGCGGCCGCCTCACTCTGATAGTAGTTTACGACGACGCGGGCGCCTTCGCGGCCGAAGGCGCGGGCGGTGGCGGCCCCGAGGCCCCGGCTGGCGCCGGACACAAGGATGAGTTGTTCGTTGAGGGACTGCATGGGGTGGGGAGGCTTCTATCGGGAGATCACGAACGAAGCCGGAGGGCCAACAGCCCTGATTGGCGCGCGAGCTTCCCTGCGCCGGTGCAAACCGGATCAGGTTCGAGGGGTGTGGTCTCAGCCACGGCCGACGCCGCCAGCGGCACCCCCAGCTTCTCCGTACAGGGTAGGCGACGGCGGGGGAAGTTACAACGAGGAATCCGGGGTCCCCCTCGGCTCCCGCACCGCCGAGGCCTCGCCCTCCTCCAACGATGTGCCATTGTCGGGCACGCCGGCCCGCTCCCGCACCGCCCGTTCCACCTGGCGATGGAAGCGCGCCACCAGAAGCACCGCGGCCGCGGCCAGGCCCAGCACCAGGCCCCACCACAGCGCCTCGGGCCCGCCCCCACCGCGCACGCCCCACAGGTAGCCCGTGACGAGGCCAATGCCCCAGTACGTCAGCACGGCAATGCCCATCGGCACCCGCGTGTCCTTGAGGCCCTGCAGCGCCCCGTGGGCCGCCACCTGCACGCCGTCGAACAACTGAAAGACGGCCGCCACCGACAGGAGCTGCACGGCCAGGGCGACAACCGGGGCGTTGTCGGCCACGGAGAGATCGAGGTACAACCCGACAATCGGACGGGGGAGCGTCCAGAACAGTACGGCGGCCCCGAGCATGAAGAGCGTCGCGAGTCCCATCGCCACCCCACCGGCGCGGCGCGCCCCGGCCTCGTCCCGCCGGCCCGCCGCCTGTCCCACCCGCACCGTCCCCGCCATCCCGATGCCCAGCGGCACCATAAACGTAAACGCCGCACACTGCAGCGCCACCTGGTGGGCCGCCAGGGCGGTCGTGCCCAGCGTGCCCATCATCACCGTCGTGACCATAAACAGGCTGGACTCCACGCCCCGCGAGGCCCCCATCGGGGCGCCGATGTACGCGAGTTCCCGCAGGTACGTCGGGTCCGGCTCGCGGAGGCGCGTAAAGACCTCGTGGTCCGAAAACGGCGCGGTGCGGTGCACAAAGAGGGCAAGCATCAAAAACAACGACGAAAACACGATCGTGCTGGCCCATCCGGTGCCCGCCAGCCCGAGGGCCGGGAGCCCCCAGTGGCCAAACATGAGAAGTTCGTTCGCGCCAATGTTCAGCCCTACCCCAATGAACGCAATCGCCGTCACCGGCAGGGGGCGGGACAGCCCCTCCACAAAACTCCGAAGGGCCGCAAAACCCAGGAACGGCAGGATGCCCCACCGGATCGCCCGTAGGTAGGCCATGGCGCCCTCTCGGGCCACCGCCTCCTGCCCCGTCCACCGAAGCACCGGCTCCAAGCTACTGAGCAGCCCCAGAATGACGAGGCCCAGCCCCAGAGCGAGCCAGAGGCCCTGCCGCACGCTGCGCCCCACCGCTGCCTCTTGCTCCGCCCCCACGGCCTGCGACACCATCGGCCCCACGGCCCGCACCATGCCCATGCCCATGATGGCGAAGAAGAAAAAGGCGGTGTGCCCCAGCGCCACCCCGGCCAGCGCGTCCGGCCCTAGCTGCCCAACCATCACCGTGTCCACAAAGCTCATGGAAATGTGCGCCAACTGGGCCGCCACCACGGGCCCCGCCAACCGAAGGGTGGCCCCCAGCTCACGGCGCAGCGCAGGAAACGACACAGAGCCCCAGACGGACACGGACAGAAGACAGTTGGATGAATTGGCACGCGGACATCCCCAACGTACCGACCAGACCCGCGTTCACCCGTCCTGCGGGATTCGCCCGGAATCATGACGAATACGTCACCCTCTCTCCGAGGGCTAAGAACTTCTAACAACACTGAGTACAGTTGTCGCTCCAACCTGGATATATTGCATCCGTCGTCCCCCAGGAGCACTCGGTCCCTGCAGACACGGCGCTTCGCTCGTGTGGAGCCTTGTATGTTGGATTTCGCTATCCAACGGGCGGTAGGAGCACCGCCGATGGTTGGATGGGCTCTGAGTCAATACTGAATCGAGTTCAGCAAAGGGCTCAGAGCGACGACGGGGTCGTTTTGTTAGAAGTTCTAAGTACAAAAGGCCAACTCTATCTTCACAATTGCGTTCTCAATTCCGCAAATGCACTCCCCTCATGAAAATGTCTCGGCCGGTTGACGCAGTGCCCACGCAGTGAGACTTTGAGGGCGACGCCATCTTTTCGGAAGCCCTTCTGCCTCATGCCTTCTGTCCTCCGCCCCGCGGCCGTCTTCGTGGCCGCCCTACTGCTCGTCCTTCCCGTGCAGGCCCAAGACGACACCCGTCTCCTCCGCGAGCCGACCGTCCAGAACAACACCATCGTGTTTGCTTACGCGAACGACCTGTGGGTCGTAGGCACGGACGGGGGCAACGCCGAGCGCCTCACCAGCTTCCCCGGCACGGAGACGCAGCCCCACCTCTCGCCCGATGGGGAACGCGTCGCCTTTACTGGCGAGTACGACGGCGACACCGACGTCTTCGTCGTGCCCGTGGAGGGCGGGCAGCCGACCCGCGTCACGCACCACCCTAGCGCCGATCACGTACGGGGCTGGACGCCCGACGGGGAGATTCTCTTCATGTCGCGCCGGCAGGGCGGTCCTCGCCTCAAGCCGCAGCTGTGGACGGTCGACCCCGAGGCGGGCGGGCGGCCGCAACGCGTGTCGGTTCCCCGGGCCTACACCGGCACCGTGGCGGACGACGGGCAGCGCCTCGCCTACGAGCTCGTCGACCCCTGGGACCCGGAGTGGCGCAACTACCGCGGCGGGCAGGCCCAGCCCATCCGCATCCTCAACCTGGAGACGATGGACCTGGAGAAGGTGCCCTGGGAAGGCGAACGCCACAAGAACCCCGTGTGGCTGGGCGACACCGTCTACTTCCTCTCCGAGCGCGACCGGGCGATGAACGTGTGGGCCTACGACACCGCCGCCGACTCGCTCCGACAGGTCACGTCTCACGACACCTACGACGTGAAGGGCCTCGCGGCGGGCGACGGCACCGTTGTATACGAGCAGGCCGGCTACCTCCACCGCTACGACCCCGCTTCGGGCGAGGCGGAGCAACTTTCCATTACGGTCCGCGGCGACCTGCCCTGGACCCGCCCCGACTGGAAAGACGTGGGGGACCAGATCCGAACCGCCGGCCTCTCCCCCACCGGCGAGCGGGCCGTGTTTGAGGCCCGCGGCGAGGTCTTCACCGTGCCCACCGAGCACGGCGACGTGCGCAACCTCACGGAGAGCGCCGGCGCAGCCGACCGGAGCCCCGCCTGGTCGCCGGACGGTCAGCAGGTGGCCTGGGTCTCGGACGCCTCCGGCGAGTATCAGCTGTTCGTGGGCGGTCAGAAGGGGCTCACCTCCCCCGAACGCTACGACCTCCCCGGCCCCACCTTCTACTACGACCTGCAGTGGAGCCCAGACGGCTCGCACGTCCTCTTTACCGATGCGGACCGGTCGCTCTGGACCCTTGACCTGGACACCGGCGACACGACGAGGGTCGACACCGACCCGTACGCCACGCCGCAGCGAACCATCGACCCGACCTGGTCCCCCGACGGCAAGTGGATCGCCTACACCGTTCGGCAGGACAACCTGCACTACGCCGTCATGCTTCATTCTATGGAGACCGGGGAAACCACCCAGGTGGCCACCGACCTCGTGGAAACGCGCCACCCCACCTGGGGCGCGGATGGCGACTACCTCTACTTTCTCGGGAGCACCAACCTGGGCCTCAATACCGGCTGGCTCGACATGAGCAGCTACGGGCGCCCGGCCACCTACGGCCTCTACGCGGCCGTGCTCTCGGACAACGGCCCATCGCCCCTCCTCCCCCGAAGCGATGAGGCCCCGACCGAGGAAACCGACGACGAGGCGAAGGCCTCCGAGGCTGAAACCGACGCCGAATCCAGTGCGGGCGTCTCCGTCGACATCGATCGGGACAATCTTTCGGACCGCATCGTGTCCCTCGGCGAGCCGAAGCGCATCTACAGCCAGCTTCAGGCCGGCCCCTCGGGCACCCTCTTCTACGTGGAGCAGCCGCAGGGCGACGGCGCGCCCGTGCTCAAGAAGTACTCGTTCGAGGAGCGGGAAAGCATGCCGTTCGTGGAAGGCGTCCAGCAGTTCACACTGTCGCACGACCGGAATCAGCTTCTGTACCAGGCCGGCGCCACCTGGGGCGTTGTGCCCACGAGCGGCAGCCCCTCCGTGGGCGATGGGGCACTGGAGCTGGACCTGGAAACACGCATCACGCCGCCCGAAGAGTGGGCGCAAATCTACCGCGAAGCGTGGCGCTTCCAGCGCGACTACTTCTACGTCGAGAACCTGCACGGGGCCGACTGGCCCACCGTCTACGAGCGCTACGAGCCGTGGCTCGATCACGCCCAGCACCGCGAAGACCTGAACTACGTCCTCGACGTGCTGGGGGGCGAGGTCTCCGTGGGACACTCTTACACCGGCGGGGGCGACATGCCGGAGACCGACGACGTGTCGGTGGGCCTCCTGGGCGCCGACCTGCGGGCCCACCAGGGCTACTACCGATTCGCCCGCATCTACGAGGGCGAGCCGTGGACCGACGCGGCCGGGCCCCTCGCCGCTCCCGGCGTCGACGTGAGCACGGGCGACTACCTGATTGCCGTGAACGGGACGGAGGTGACGTCCGACATGAACCCGTACGCGCCCTTCGAGGAAACGGCCGGGGAACAGGTCATACTGACCATTAACGACGAGCCGACCGCCGAGGGCGCCCGCGAGGTCACCGTGGTGCCCACCGACAGCGAGGCGGAGCTCCGGCGCATCGCGTGGATCGAGCACAACCGTGAGGTCGTCGACTCCCTCTCCGACGGCCGGCTCGGCTACGTCTACATCCCGGACACGGGCGGGGGCGGGTACGAGCGCTTCACCCGCAACTACTTCTCCCAGCAGGACAAGGAGGGGATGATCATCGACGAGCGCTACAACGGCGGCGGCTCGGCGGCCGACTACATGGTAAACGTGATGAGCCGTCAGCTCCACGGGTACTTCAACAACCCCGTGGGCGACAAGACGCCGTTCACCTCGCCCGGCGCCGGCGTGTGGGGGCCCAAGGTCATGATTATCAATGAGATGGCGGGCTCCGGCGGCGACTACCTGCCGTACCTCTTCCGCAAGATGGACATCGGGCCGCTCGTGGGGACTCGCACCTGGGGCGGCCTTGTGGGCATCTGGGGCACCCCGCCGCTGATCGACGGGGGCTCGATCACCGCCCCGCGCGGCGGATTCTTCACCACCGAGGGCGAATGGGCCATCGAGAATGAGGGCGTCGCCCCGGACATCAAGGTGGAAATGACGCCCCGCCTCGTGGAGCAGGGACAGGACCCCCAACTGCGCCGCGCCGTGGAGGCCGGTCTTCAGCGCCTGGAGACCGAGGGCGTAGACTTGATCGACCAGCCGCCGGCCCCGGAGAAGGCCCGCCGCCCCTCCGACGGAGAGTGAGCCGTCACGGCCACCAATCGGTCCCGCCGCAAAACAAAAACGCCCCGCCTGCCGGCCAAAGCCGGTGGGTGGGGCGTTGAGGGGCCGCCTGCCCGGGAGGATTCGAACCCCCGGCCTCAGCCTCCGCAAGGCTGCGCTCTGTCCAACTGAGCTACGGGCAGAAAAATGGCTGTGAGACGGTGTCGCCCACAGGGAGTTCTGTACACGAACCGCAATTCGGAAAAGATCCGGCGCTCATAAAGTGTTCACGACGCCGCCTCTTGAGCCGCCCCCTCCAGGGCCACCGCCGACTCCGGCTCCAGGTGGAAAAAGTGGTTCGTGGGCCCGCGCCCCTGCCCCAGCGGCAGGGCGTGGCGGATGGCCCCCGTGACGTAGCGCTTGGCCCGGTCGACGGCCGCGCCGAGGTCGTGCCCGGCGGCCAGGTTGGCGGCAATGGCCGACGCATACGTGCACCCGGTGCCGTGGGTGTGCTTCGTATCGATTCGCGGCGCGGTGAACGTGCGGACCTCTTCGGCCTCCACAAGCACATCGACCGCTCGGCCCGACTCGTTGAGGTGCCCGCCCTTCGCCAGCACGGCGTCCGGCCCCCTCTCGAACAGCGCCTCCGCGGCCCGCTGAAGATCGTCAGTCGTCTCGACGTCGATGCCCGTCAGGTGCGTCACCTCGTGCACGTTCGGCGTCACGACCGTGGCGAGGGGCAACAGCGCGTCGACGAGCGTCTCGATCGCCTCCTCCTGGAGCAGCTTAAAGCCCGTCTTGGAGATCATCACCGGATCCACGACGAGCGGCTGGAGGCCGTGCGCCCGCACCCGATCGGCTACGGCCTCGATGATGTCGGGGGCGGAGAGCATGCCGGTCTTCGTTGCCCGCACGTCCAGGTCCTCCGCCACCGCGTCGATCTGAGCGGCCACGAGGTCGGGCGAGAGGTCCTGCGACTGCCGGACGGCCTCTGTGTTTTGGGCGGTGATGGCAGTCAGGGCCGAGGCGCCGAAGACGCCCTGGGCCTCCAGGGCCTTGAGATCGGCCTGAATGCCGGCCCCGCCGCCGGAGTCGCTGCCGGCGATGGTGAGCGCCACAGGTTTGGTCATGTCGAGAAGCAATCGGCTGTAGAAGAAGGATGGGGATTAGGTCTGTCCAGCCGCCAGGGCCTGGAGGTACGCCCGCGTCGCGGCCGCCGGGGCGTCTGCCTCCATGATGCCGGAGAGCACCGCCACGCCGGCGGCCCCCGCCGTCTGGCAGGCCGGGACGCGCTCGGGCGTGACCCCTCCCAGCGCGAGGACCGGCATGGGGGCGGCGGCCCGACAGAAGGAGCGTAGGCCGTCCACGCCCGTGGGGTCGGCGTCCGGCTTGCTGTCCGTCTCGAACACGGGGCTAAAGAAGAAGTAGTCGCTTTCCTGCGTCTGGGCGGCCGTCGCCTCCGCCTCCTCGTGCGCCGAGTAGCCGATGAGGGCGTCCGCCCCCAGCGCCGCCCGGGCCTCCCCCACGGAGGGACCGCGCCGTCCGACGTGGAGCCCTGTGTGCAGGCGCCGTGCCGCGTCCAGTTGCGTGTTGATGGTCACGCACCCCCCGTCCGCAATCTCGCGGAGGCGCGACGTCAGCGGCTCGGCGGCCGCCTCGAAGGCCTCGGGGTCCACGGTGTGGTCGCGCAGGTGGACCCACCGCACGCCGGCCCGCACCGCAGCGACGGCACGGTCGGCCCGCTCCGGCGTCGTGAATCGATCCGCAATGAGAGCGAGACGGGGAAACGGGAGAGACGGCATGGAAGGTCTGTCTGTGCCGAAGCCACTACACCTCGTGCGTCAGTCGCCGACGTGTCCTTCCGTCGGCGAGGAGGCCTGCGCGTAGAGGCGACGCGGAATGCGCCCGGCGCGATGCGCCCGGCGCCCCGATTCCACCGCCAGCCGCATGGCGTGGGCCATCTGCACCGGGTGCTGCGCCTCCGCAATGGCCGTGTTCAACAGGACGCCGTCGTAGCCCAACTCCATCGCGGTCACCGCGTCGCTGGCGGTGCCAATCCCCGCATCCACGATGAGCGGCGTGTCCTCGACGACCTCCCGGATAATGCGCAGGTTGTACGGGTTGACGAGCCCCATCCCGCTCCCGATGGGCGAGCCAAGCGGCATGACGGCCGCGCACCCCAGGTTGGCGAGCTTGCGGCACGTGATCGGGTCGTCGTTGGCGTAGGCCAGCACGGTAAACCCATCGTCGACGAGCGTCTTGGCTGCGTCGAGAAGCTGCTCAACATCGGGCATCAGCGTCTCATCGTCCCCGATGACCTCCAGCTTAATGAGGTCGGTGTCGAGGGCTTCCCGGGCCAACTGCGCCACGAGCACCGCCTCGCGGGCCGTGTAGCACCCGGCGGTGTTCGGCAGAATCTCGTAGCCGCCCCGGCGGAGCAGGTCGAGGTGACTTTCCGGCGCGGGGTCCTCCACGTTCACCCGGCGGATGGCCACGGTCACCAGCTCGGTGCCGGTGGCCTCCAGGGCATCAAGCATCACCTGCGGATTGGGGTAGCGACTGGTGCCCACGATGAGGCGCGAAGAAAAGTCGCGGTCCCCAATCGTGAGGGTCTCGTCGGTCGCACTCGCGACCGCCCCGTTTGTGTGTACGTCGTCAGCCATAAACCTCCAGTGTGTCTACAATCAGTGCCCATCGGACGGCGGTCCCCCCACAGGTCATCCGCCCTGCTGCGCCTGAATAATCTCAACCGTGTCCTCCTCCGCGAGGGTCACGTCCGCCCAGTCCTGGCGTCGAATCACGCTTTCGTTGATCGCGACGGCCACGCCGGTGGCCTCCGCCGGGTCGATTTCCAGGTCCTTCAGCACCGCGAGAAGCGGGTACCCCTCGGGCACCGTACGGGCCTCCCCGTTCACGGTCACCGGAATGCGGGGGTCAGGGGTCGAACTCATGAGGACGAGCGCGGAGATTCGGCGTCAGAAAAGCGGGCAGGAGAAAACGGCTCCAGCCACTCTGAGGTTTCTCCCGTCCGGATCAGACGCGCAATCTCCTCGGCCGTTACGGGCGTCAGCAAAATGCCGTGGCGATAGTGGCCCGTCGCCATGACGATGCCGGGGGCAGCCGTGGGGCCCAGGAGGGGCGCGTGGTCGCGGCTGGCGGGGCGCAGTCCGGCCCAGGTGTCGTCGACTGGCAGGTCGCGAATGCCGGGCACCACCTCCCACGCCCCCTCCAGCAGGTCGTAGAGTCCACCGGCGGTGACGGTCGTATCAAACCCCATCTCCTCGCTCGTCGCCCCCACAACGATTCGGCCGTTCGACTTCGGTGCCAGGTACGCCTCCGGCCCCCGAATGACGTGCGTGAGGTCGAACGGGCGCTTGCGCCGCAACTGGAGCATCTGCCCCTTCACCGGCCGCACGGGGGGACGCGCGTCCGGCAGAAGGCCTTCCAGCTCGCGCGACCACACGCCCGCCGCCACGACCACGCGGTCGGCCCCCACCCGCTCCCCGTCCGCCGTGCGCACGGCGGGGCGGTCCGCGTCGGGGACAACGGCCTCGATTGGCGTCTGCTCGTACAGCGTGCCCCCTTCGACCTCGAACGCGGTCCGCAGGGCCTTCATCAGCCGCCGGTTGTCCACCTGGTGATCCGTTGGCGAGTGCACGGCGGCCGAAAGCCCCGGCGCCACAAACGGCTCAATCTCGCGGGCCTCCTCGCCGGTCAGCCACTCCACCTCCAGCCCCTGCTTCCGCTGAAACTCGTACCGCCGCCGCAGGGCCTCCGCGCTGTCCCGGTCGTCGGCCACGATGAGCGTCCCCTCCGTACGGTAGTCGACGCTCGTGTCGGCGGCGGCCTCCACCCGCTCCACAAAATCGGGCCACCGGCGCCGGCTCTCCCGGTTCAACCGATAGAGCGCCAGCTCTTCGAACCCAATTTCGGTGTCGGGGGCGAGCATCCCGGCCGCCTGCCAGGAGGTGCCCCGCCCGGCCCGGCCCTTCTCAAAAACCGTGACCGATGGGCCCCGGCGGGCAAGCTCGAAGCCCGTCGCAAGCCCAATGGTCCCGCCCCCAACGATCACAACGTCGTGTGCCATGGTGTCGCGCACTTCAGATGAGCGGATGGCGTGCGTATTCTGTAAGCGAACGCCCCGCAACGGGTCCCGAACGCGGAGCCCAATCATGCGTGTGAGACGGGGCGATGGTCGCCTCACGACATCTTTTGCAAATGTCTCACGACGCCGACGTGCTGATCGTGGGGGCGGGGCTCGCCGGGGCCTGCGCCGCCTTCGTGCTCAGCCAGACCCACGACGTTCACGTGCTGGAAGCCGAGGAGCCCGGTGCGGGCGCATCGGGCGCCGCTGCAGGCCTCGTAAACCCGTTCATGGGACGGCGCGCCCGCCCTGTGTGGCGCCTGCGGGAGGCCCTTGAGGCGGTGTCCACACTGCTGACGTGGTCCGGCGCCTCCGCCCTCTTTCCCCAGCGCGGCGTCCTTCGCCCGGTGGTCGCGGACGAGCAGGCCACCGCATTCCGGGAGGCGGCCGCGGAGCACCCCGACCTTGCGACGTGGCTCCCCCCGTCGGACGCGCACGGGCGGTTCTCCGGCGTAGCGACCGAACAGGGCGCCCTCTGGGTTCCACAGGGCGGGGCCATCGACGTGCGGGCCATGGTGAGGGCCCTCCTGGAGGCCGCCCAGGAGCACGACGCGGTCGTCGAATCCCAGGCCCCCGTCCTCTACTGGCGCGAAACCCCCTCCGCCGCCGTCGTGGAGGTGGACCGCGGAGACGATACCGAGGAGCTGCGCGCCGACCGCGTACTGCTGGCCCTCGGGCAAGGCTATCCGCGCTTTCCCGAACTCCGACGCCTCGGGCTCGACGGCGTAAAGGGACAGACCGTGCGGGTCCAGCGGCCATCCGCGCTGAACGCGTCCTTCCCTCCCCTCTCCGGCCGCGGCTACGTGGTGCCCGACGACGACACGCTCGTGCTGGGCAGCAACTACGACAACAACTTCGACAACCTGACCCCCGACCCCGACGCCACCGACTACATCCAGGAGAAGACGGCCCGCATGGTGCCGGATCTCGCGGGGGCCGAGGTGATCGGTGAGCGAGCCGGTGTCCGCGTAAAGCATACCGATACAAACAAGCCCCTCCTCGGTCCCCTCCCGGACCGAACCCGCCTCTGGACCTTCACGGCCCTCGGCTCGAAAGGCCTCCTCACCGCCCCCCTCCTGGCGCAGGCCCTTCCGACCTACCTGGAAGATCCGGCCTCCATCCCCGATCCGGTGTCCCTTTTCGGACGCTGATCCGTTTCGTCTCTACTGCCCGCCCTCTTCTACACACCCTCTTTTTTGCCTGTGTCCGACGACGCCCCGTATCCCTCCGTCGATGCCCTGCTGCACCGCGCCCTCGAACACGTCGAAGAATGGGAGCAGTCCTGGGGCGCCTTCGACCGCCATCCCTCCCTCGGCGTCGACCCGGACCGCCTCGACCGCGTGTTCGGCGAGTACCTGGAGCGGCTGGAGGGCAACTACCCGTTCCACCACCCGCGCTACGCCGGGCAGATGCTGAAGCCGCCCCACCCGGTGGCCGTCGCCGCCTACGCAGCGGCCCAGCGCATCAACCCCAACAACCACGCGCTCGACGGCGGCCCGCCCACGAGCCAGATGGAGCAGGAAGCGGTGGCCGAACTCGCACACATGCTGGGCCTCCCGGACGAGACGCTGGGGCACCTCACCGGCGGGGGCACGGTGGCCAACCTCGAAGCCCTCTGGGTGGCGCGCGAGCTCCACCCGGACGCATCGATCGCCGTGAGCGCGGATGCTCACTACACCCACGAGCGCATGGGCCGGGTGCTCGACGCCGACGTGACCTCGCTGCCGACCGACGCCCGAGGCCGCCTGCGGCTCGACGCCCTCGAAGACGCTCTCCAGCACGAATCCATCGGCACGGTCGTCCTCACCGCCGGCACCACCGGCCTCGGGAGCGTCGACCCGATCGCGGACGCCCTCGCGCTCTGCCGAGACCACGGCGTCCGCGTGCACGTCGACGCCGCCTACGGAGGCTTCTTTCGACTCATGGCCGACGACGCCGCGCCAACGGTCGAGGGCTTTCCGGCGCGGGACTTCGTCGCCATCGAGCAGGCCGACTCCGTCGCCATCGACCCGCACAAACACGGCCTGCAGCCCTACGGCTGCGGGTGCATTCTTTTTCGCGACCCCGCCGTCGGGCGGTTCTACAAGCACGACTCCCCGTACACCTACTTCACGTCCGACGACCTGCACCTCGGCGAGATCAGCCTGGAGTGCTCACGCGCCGGGGCCGCCGCTGGGGCGCTCTGGTGCACCCTTCGGGCCCTTCCGCTGGCCCCAACCGACGGCGTAGGGGCCATCGTAGGAGCCTGCCTGCGGGCGGCTCGCGCCTGGGCCGATCACATCCGCAAGCGGGACGCCCTCACCCTGCTCACGCCCCCGGAAACCGACATCGTGGCGTACGTGCCGACGCCGGACGCACCGACCCTCTCCGCCATCGACGCCGCCAGCCAGTCGCTCTTCGAGCGCGCGATGGACGACCCGGACGAGCCGGTCTTTACAAGCCTCTACCGCCTGCCCGCCGAGGCGCTAACGACCCTCTGCCCTCAGTTCGAGGCCGACCAGGACGAGGCCGCGGTCCTGCGCAGCGTGCTCATGAAGCCGGAGCACGAGACGTGCGCCGCGGACGTGGTGGACCAACTGGCAACCCTGGCCCGCCCCCCGACCGACGCATAGTGCTCCCTCACCGGATCACCGTCACCGTGCTCCGGGCGATGAACGCCCCCGAGTATTCGTCCTGTACAAATTTGAGCGCCTCCTCCGCCTCTCCCCGCTCCGCAAACGCGCCGATCCGCACGCGGTAGTACGGCTGCGAATACTCGACCACGATGGGGGGCGGCGAGCGGAAGACGGAGCTGGGCGCATCGTCCTTGACCTGCTCCCACCACTGGCGCACCTTCTCCCGGACGTCCTGGGCCGCCGTCTGGTCCTGCGCCGAAAACACCTGCACGCGAAACCCTTCGATCGTCTGCTTCACCCCCTCGTCGGCCCGCCCACTCAGCAGCTGAAGGGGCACCTGGTGGATCACCTCTTCCGCCCGCTCGGCCGGGGCCACGGAATACGCCGACGGATCGAAAGATTCAAACTCGGCCACCGAGGCCCGGGCCGCCGCCGCGTCGTCGGTGCGGGCCGGGGAGGCCGTCTCGTCGTCCCGTTCGGTGTTGGGCTGGGACTGCGACGGCCCACTGCACGCTCCAAACAGCAGGGCGAGGACGACGGCAGCGATGGGGAAGCGGGCCAAGGCCATGAGGAACCAGGGACTGATCGAACAAGAAACGGACACAAGACGCACCGGATTAGCGCCCCACCGGGTGCCAGGTCGTCTTAAACTCGACGAAGGGCGCGATCCAGTAGGGCGACGCACTCTCCTCGGAGCGCCACTCGGCGGGCGAGCGGTCCGGGCGAAACTCCATCCGGGTGACGCTCTCGGCCCCCTCCTCTTCCAGCACCGTGCGCTCCTCGGTCGACGCCCCCACACTCAGGACGGCATCCACGTCGCGGTGGCCGCCCACGTGGCCCCGCAGCTCCTCGCGCTGCCCCGTCAGGATGTTTACGACCCCGCCCGGCAGATCGCTCGTCTCCAGCACCTCCGCGAGGTCGAGCGCCAGCGTTGGGGCGTCGTTCTCAACAATCAGGATGGCGGCGTTGCCCGACACGATGATGGGCGCCATGCAGGAAACGAGGCCGAGGAGGGGCGCCTGGCGGGGCGTGAAGGCCGCCACCACGCCCGTTGGCTCCGGCACCGTAAAGTCGAAGTGCGAGCTGGCCACCGGGTTCACCGACCCGAACACCTGCGCGAATTTGTCGGACCAGCCCGCGTACCACACCAGCCGGTCGATGGCGGCGTCAACCTCCGCCTCCGCCTCGTCCCGGTCGTAGCCGGCCACGTCCGCCAACTCGCTCACGAACGCCGGTCGACGAGACTCCAGCATCTCGCCCATCCGGTACAGAATCTGGCCGCGGTTGAAGGCGCTCCGCCCCGCCCACCCCTCCTGGGCGTCGCGGGCCGCAACCACAGCGTCCCGAAAGTCCTTGCGCGAGGCGCGACAGATGTTGGCCACGAAGTGATCCTGCGGGTCGGTGACAGTTACGTATCGTCCGCTTTCGGTTCGGGGGAACCCCCCGCCGATGTAGAGCTTGCGGGTTTTGTAGACGGGGAGCCGTTCGTGGGTGCTGCGGTTCTGGGTTGCCATGACTGTGCGTGTACGTCTAGATACGGAAGCAGTCCGTGAACGCCCCCTTCGCGGCCGAAGCCACTTTCCTTGTAGCCGCCAAAGGGACTGGCGGGGTCGAACTTGTTGTACGTGTTGCCCCAGATGACCCCGTTTTTGAGGGCCTGCGAGATCGAGAACAGCTTCGACCCCTTGTCGCTCCAGATGCCCGAGGCGAGGCCGTACTCGGTGTTGTTGGCGCGCTCCACCGCCTCCTCTGGGGTGCGGAAGGTGGATACCGTGAGCACCGGGCCAAAGATTTCCTCCTGGGCAATGCGGTGCGACTGCGTGACGTTGGTGAAGAACGTCGGGGGGAACCAGAACCCCTTCTCGGGGAGGTCACAGGCCGGCTGAAACTTCTCGGCGCCCTCCTGCTCGCCCACCTCGACGAGCGACCGGATTTTTTCGAGCTGCCGCCGCGAGTTGATGGCGCCGATGTCGGTGTTCTTGTCGAGCGGATCCCCGACGCGGAGCGTGGAGAGGCGATGGCGCAGCTTGGTGATCACCTCGCCGGCCACGCTCTCCTGCACCAGCAGCCGCGAGCCGGCACAGCAGACGTGCCCCTGGTTGAAGTAGATGCCGTCCACGATGCCCTTCACCGCCTGGTCGAGGGGCGCGTCCTCGAATACGATGTTCGCCCCCTTCCCCCCCAGCTCCAGGGTGAGCCGGGTGTCGGACCCGGCCAGCTGCTTCTGAATCTGTTTCCCCACGGCCGTCGACCCGGTGAAGGCAATCTTGTCGACGTCGTCGTGCTCGACGATGGCCGTTCCAACGCCCCCGGCCCCGTGCACGATGTTGACGACGCCGGGCGGCAGGCCCGCCTCCTGGATCACCTCGGCCAGCTTGATCGCCGTGAGCGGGGTCGTCTCCGCGGGCTTAATCACCACCGTGTTGCCCGTCGCCAGGGCCGGGGCAATCTTCCAGGCGGCCATGAGGAGCGGGAAATTCCAGGGGATGATCTGCCCGCACACGCCCAGCGACTGGGGCCGACCCGGGCCCGGCACGGCGTACTCCAGCTTGTCGGCCCAGCCGGCGTAGTGGAAGAAGTGCGCCGCCACGAGCGGAATGTCCATGTCGCGCGACTCGCGAATCGGCTTGCCCCCGTCCATCGACTCCAGCACCGCAAACTCGCGGGATTTCTCCTTGATCATCCGCCCGATGCGGTAGATGTACTTCGCCCGCTCGCCCCCCGGCAGATCACGCCAGTGCTCCTCGTAGGCGGTCCGGGCGGCCCCCACGGCCTCGTCGACCACCTGGTCGGTGGCAAGGCCCACCTCCGCCAGCGTCTCCTCCGTTGCGGGATTGATCGAGGGAAAGTACTCGTCCGCCTCCCGAAATTCGCCGTCAATGAACGGGCCGTAGCGGTCCGCCAGCCGGACGTGGTCGGCGGACTGGGGGGCCGGCGCGTACGCCCACTCGTCGCCGAAGAGCAACTCGCGGGCCGTGTCGGGGGCTGCGTCTACGTTGGCCATAAGATGCAAACGAATGATTCGAGGTCAATGACGCCAAACGTCGTCAACAAAAGCAACGCGTCGTATTCCGTATTTCGTAATCTTGGCTACTTACCCCAGGTGGCGGGGAACCCGCGTAGTGCCTCAATGACGGCGGACCACGGACGGCCGACCGCCGAGAACCCCTCTATCCCACGGTCTGCGGTTCGCGGTCCGCTGTCTCCCCGAAAATAACGCCGGAGGGCGCAACTTGAATTACGTACGTGATACACAATACGAAATACGCAATACGAAATACGCAATACGCACTAGAGTGCTCTCCACGCAGAAAATCACCCGAGCGACAGGTACCGTTTCGAATGGTAGCGCCCGGTTCGCTCCTTCTCCAGCTGCAGGAGCAGGTCGTTCAGGAGCGACGAGGCCCCGATGCGAAACCGATCGGGGGTCAGCCACGCGTCCCCCAGCGTCTCTTTCACCATCACGAGGTACCGGAGCGCGCGCTTGGCCTTTCGGATGCCCCCCGCGGGCTTCATGCCGATCGCCTCTCCTGTGTCGAGATAGTGGTCGCGGATCGCCTCCAGCATCACGAGGGTGACGGGCATGGTGGCCGCGGGCGTGATCTTGCCCGTCGAGGTCTTGATGAAGTCGGCCCCGGCGTCAATGGCAATCTGACTGGCAAGGCGCACGGCGTCGTAGGTCTCCAACTCGCCCGTCTCCAGGATCACCTTCAGGTGAGCCTCTCCCGAGGCTTCGGCCAGGGCGCTGATCTCGTCGTGCACCTGCCCATAGCGGCCGGAGAGAAAGGCGTTGCGGTTCATCACGACGTCGATCTCGTCCGCCCCGGCCTCCCGCACCCGCTCTACCTCCTCGACCCGCTCGTCGATCGCCGCCTGGCCGCTCGGAAAGTAGCTGGCGACGGAGGCGATGGCAATGTCCGTCCCGCGCAGCTGCTTGCGAGCCACCGGCACCATAGGCGGATACACGCACACGGCGCCCACCGACGGGGAGTCGTGGTCCGAATCCGGCGTGCGGGCCTTCTGGCAGAGGGAGCGCACCTTGCCGGGGGTGTCCGCTCCCTCCAGCGTCGTCAGATCCAGCATGCCGACGAGCATCTTCAGCCCCTGCACCTTCGCCTCGGTTTTAATGCTGCGGGTGGAGAGGCGCTGGGCCCGCTCGCGCGCCGCGACCGCGTCGACCGTAGGCACCTTCGGGGGGCGGTATTCCGACTGGAAAGGCGGTTGCATGGACCAAGGGGCAAAACAGTGACCGGTGCTGCGATGGGCGGGGCCGCAAGCGGCCGCCGAGGGAATAGAATTGGGCACGCCGCCGGAAGTTCGCGGCGAGGCGTCTACCGCTCCACGACCTCGTCGAGTTGGTACCGTTTGCGCTTGTCCCAGAGGGTCTTCTTCGAGATGCCAAGGCCATCGGCAATGTCGGCGTAGCTGTCGTCCGGGCGCACCTCCAGGGTGCGGCGAATGTAGGCCTTTTCGACCTCCTGCAGCGTGCGGCCCAGGGGAAACTGGAAGGCCTCGCCCGCGGCGTGCATGTCGTCGAGGCGACCCGGCGGCGCCAGCGTCAGGTCGCCAGCCTCGATTTGATCGCCGTCGGCGAAGATCATGGCGCGCTCCAGCACATTCCGGAGCTCCCGAACGTTGCCCGGCCACATGTGGTCCCGCAGTTTTTCTTCCGCGGCCTCAGTGAACCCTTTGACGGTGCTCCCAAACTCGCGGTTGAAGGTTTCGATCATGTGCCGCGCAATCAGCATCACGTCGTCGCCCATGTGGCGGAGCGGCGGCATCTTGACGTTCACCACGTTGATGCGGTAGAAGAGGTCTTTGCGAAAGGTATTCTCCTGCACGCTCTGCTCCAGGTCGGAGTTGGTCGCACACAGGATGCGCACATCGGCCGTCAGGTCCTCGACTCCTCCCAGCCGCCGGAACTGTCGGCTCTCCAGGAAGGACAGCAGCTTCGCCTGGAGCGCCATGCTCATCGAGTCGATTTCGTCGAGGAAGAGGGTCCCTTCATCGGCGACCTCAATCAATCCCTCTTTCGAGTCGCGCGCGTCGGTGAAAGCCCCCTCCTCGTACCCAAAGAGCTCTGCCTCCAGGAGATTGTCGGGCAGCGCCGCGCAGTTGATGTCGGTAAACTGGTGCTTGGCTCGCGAGGAATTGTAGTGAAGGGTCTTCGCGGCCAGGTTTTTCCCTGTCCCCGTCTCACCAGAAAAGAGCACCGTGGTGTTGGAGGCGCTGCAGAGCGTCTCGATGGTGTCGCGGACCCGCACAATCGGATCGCTCTGGCCCAGAATGCCCTCGATGGGGTACTTTTGCTGCTGCTGCGTCTTGATCTGCTCCAGCTCCTGCTGGGCCCCGTAAAGGTCGATCGCCTTCTCCAGCAGCGCCCGCATCTCTTCCAGGTTGACTGGCTTCTGGAGATAGTGAAATGCGCCCTGCTGCATGGCTTCCACCGCCGTCTGCACCGACGAGTGGGCCGTCATAATGATGACCGGAATGTCGAGGCCCCGCTCCTGTAGGGTTTCCATCAGCTCCACGCCGTCCATCTCCGGCATCATCATGTCCGCCACCACCACGTCGGGCGTGGTGGCGCCGTCGTCGAGCGCCTCCAGCATCGAGAGCGGGTTCAGGTACGACTCGACCTGATACCCGTCCCGCTCCAGCACGTTGGAGAACAGATTGCCGATCTTCGGCTCGTCGTCGACTACGTAGATGCACTTATCCATACAAGCAAAGGAATGCGTGTCGGGTGCGCTCGCCGTGGCGCCTCAGAACCAGCAACAGGGGCCGTCCGACGAGTAACCGATCATGACGAGGGGACTCCTCAAGGGTGGGGGTTGTACTCACACACAACTGGACGCTCAGTGTGGAGCGAAAGATTCCCGCGATGGGGTAATTTTACACGAAACAGGGGACCGTGTCAGTGGTGTGGCGAGAGCGCAGCCCGTGCGCCCCCATCAACAACTCTAAGTCGGGGGCGTATCAGGTCGCTGGTTTTCGTTGTGTCGCATTCGATTTCCTTCTGAGCATGCGTCTCTCCCCTGCTTTTTTTGCGGCGGCTCTGGTGGTTGCCGGGCTCGTGGGGTGCAGCGCAGATCAGGACGCGGCGCCGGCTCAACTGACCGACGATCTAGGGCGAAGCGTTCAGGTCGAACGTCCGGTGGAACGGGTGGTGTCGCTCGCGCCCAATCTGACTGAGCTGGCGTTTGCGTCGGGCGCGGGCTCTACGCTCGTCGCCGTTACCTCGTCGGACGACTACCCCCCCGCGGTCGACTCCCTCGACCACGTAAGTGCCCTCCCGGTCGACTTCGAGGCACTCACGGCCCAGAAGCCCGACCTGGTGCTGGCCACCGATCAGATCAACCCCCCCGGGGATACCGACACCTTCGACGCCCTTGACCTTCCGGTGTACTTCTTTTCCTTCTCGTCGCTGGGGGACGTGTTCGACGCCATCGAAACGATGGGGACGTTGCTGAACACGGAGGCGGCCGCACGCGACAGCGCACAGGCCCTCCGGCGGCGGGCCGAGGCCCTCCGCACCCAGACGGCCGACATTCCCCAATCGGAGCGCCCGCGGGTACTCGTCCTGATCGGAGATGAAACCCTCTACAGCTTTGGTCGGGACAGCTACATCCACACGCTCGTGGAGATGGCGGGGGGACGGAGCATCACGGACTCGCTCGACGCCCAGGCTCCGACCCTCACCGAAGAATTTGTGCTAACGGAGAAGCCGGACGTGATCGTCGGCGCCTGGGGCCCCGACTACGACCCCGACCGCCTTCAGTCTCTCCATCCCACCTGGGACATCGTGCCGGCCCTCCAGAACAATCGGGTCTACAGCCTCCCCGACGACCTCCTGCTGCGTCCGGGCCCGCGGCTCGTGGAGGGCGCCTGGCGCATGGCCGCCCACCTCCATCCGGATCGGATCGACGCCTCTTCGGCCCGCCCCACCGTCGCTGATTCTGCTAGCGCCCCTTCGGCCCCATGAACCGCCCCTGGCTCGTCGGCTTGGGCCTCGTTGGGACCCTGATCGCGACCGTGGGGGCGGCGGTGTCCGTAGGCAGTTCGGCGGTGGGGTGGGCGGACGTGTACCACGTGGTGCTGCATCAGACCCTCTCCATCGGCCCCGACCCGTCCCCCACGGCCCGACGCATCGTGTGGCAGCTGCGCCTGCCCCGCGCCGTGCTGGCCTGCATCGTCGGGGGCGGCCTGTCCATCATCGGCGTGGCGATGCAGACGCTGGTCCGCAACCCGCTGGCCGAGCCCTACATCCTCGGCATTTCGAGCGGGGCCTCGGCGGGCGCCTCCCTCTTCTACCTCGGCTTCCTGCCCCCCCTGCTCTCAAAAACCCTCAGCATGCCCCTCGCGGCGTTCCTGGGGGGCCTGGCCTCCATCACCATCGTCTACCTCGTCGCCCGAGATGGGCCGCGGGTGTCCGTGGCGCGCCTGCTGCTGGCCGGCGTGGCGATGTCCGCCCTCATGGCCTCCATCACATCGTTCATCACCTACTCCTCGCCCGAGCCCGACAAGCTGCGGGCGGTGCTGTTCTGGCTGCTCGGCTCGCTGAATGGGGCGCGGTGGGGGATTTTGCCGATCCCCGCACTCACCACCGCCCTCGGGGTGGGCACGCTGCTTGCCCTGGCCCGGCCGCTCGATGCCATGCTGGTCGGAGAAGAGCCGGCCCAGAGCCTCGGCATGCCGGTGGAGACCATCAAGCGGGGCCTCATTGTGCTGGCCGCCCTGGTAACGGGCACGCTCGTGGCCGTGTCGGGCGCCATCGGCTTCGTCGGCCTCATCGTCCCCCACGCCGTGCGCCTGCTGGTGGGCGTGCCCCACCGGCGCCTCGTCCCCCTCAGCTTCGCGGTGGGCGCCATTTTTCTCTGTGGGGCCGACCTCGCGGCGCGCACCGTCCTCCCGGCCCAGGAGGTCCCCGTCGGCGTCCTGACGGCCCTCTGCGGGGTGCCCTTCTTCCTGTTTCTGCTCCGGCGTCGGGCCTACCGCTTCGGATAACCGGCCGCTGGTACGCGAGCAGGCCGCCGCGCACAAACCTTTCCATGAGCCAGCCGTTCGTGGGGTAGTCTCTTTTCAATGATGATTGAAAACACGATGGCCAACGTCTCCTCGCTCCCCTCCGATACGCCCGCGTCGGACGATCGGGTCTCTGCCAACGGGGAGGCGGACGCTCTGACAATCGATCGCCCCGTCCCCACGACGCTGGACGACATCCGGACGCCGGTCGAGGACGACCTGGACGCCTTCCACACCTACTTCCGGGAGGCGATGCGGGCCGACCACATGCTGCTGGACAAGATCACGCAGTACGTCCTCTGGCAGAAGGGCAAGCGCATTCGCCCCCTGCTCGTGCTCCTCTCGGCCAAAGCCTCGGGCGGGGCGCCCTCCGAGATGACCCACCGCGCGGCCGCCCTCGTCGAACTGCTCCACACCGCCACCCTCGTGCACGACGACGTGGTCGACGACGCCGATCGGCGACGGGGCGTCTTCTCCATCAACGCCCTCTGGAAAAACAAAATTGCCGTGCTGATGGGCGACTTTCTCCTCAGCCGCGGCCTCCTCCTGTCGCTCGACCACGACGACTACACGGTGCTGCACACCCTCTCGGACGCCGTCCGTCGCATGAGCGAGGGGGAACTCCTGCAGATCCAAAAGTCCCGCCTGCTTGACATCGACGAGGACACCTACTTCCGCATTATCTCCGACAAAACGGCCTCCCTCATTTCCGCCTGCACCAAGAGCGGGGCCGTCAGCGTCTCCGACGACGAGGCCCTCGTCGAGCGGATGGCCCAGTTCGGCGAAACCCTCGGCCTGGCGTTCCAAATCCGGGACGACCTGTTCGACTACAGCGAGCAGGACGCGGGCAAGCCCGTCGGCATCGACCTTCAGGAGAAGAAGATGACGCTGCCCCTCATCGTGGCCCTGCGGGACGCTGGGAGGAGCGAGCGGAAACGCATCCTCAAAATCGTGGATCGCGACGATAAGGACCGCGACGACCTCCGGGAGGTGGCCGCCTTCGTGGCGGATCACGACGGCATTGCCTACGCCCGCAACCGGATGGAATCACTGGCTGCGGAGGCGAAGGGGCTCCTCGCTGCCCTCCCCCCCTCCGATGCCCGCGCCTCGCTGGTCGGGCTCACCGAGTTTGCCATCCAGCGCACCCGGTAGGGGCCGACGCGTGTCGATTTTCGAGGGCCGCCTCCATTAGGTTGTGATCCTTCACTCGCTCTCGTCATTCGGACCTCGTCCCTCCCATGCCTGCAGTTCACCTCCTGGGCACCGGCGCCGCGATTAGCGATCCGCACCGCACCACCACCATGCTGGCGGTGACCGATGACCGCTCCCCGCCCCGCACCCTGCTCGTCGACTGCGGCGGCGACGCCCTCCAGCGCCTCCAGCAGTGTGGCCCCTCCATCGACAGCGTCGGCGGGCTCATCGTCACCCACGCCCACATGGACCACGTGAGCGGCTTCCCCCTCCTCATGGAGAAAGTGTGGCTGGACGGGCGCGCCCGGGCATTGCCCGTGGTCGGCATCGAGCCGGCGCTCGCCCAGGCCCGCCGCTCGTGGGACGCCTTCGAGCCCGTGCACCGCGACTGGGAGGGCCTCCCGCCCATTGACTGGCGCACTGTGGAGCACGCCCCCGGGGCGACGGTGTGGGATGAAGGCGCCTGGACCGTGACGGGAGCGCCCGTCGCGCACGGCGATACGCCGAACGTGGGGCTCCGCTTCGAACACGAGCCGACCGGGCGCGTTCTGGCCTACTCCTGCGACACGTCCGGCCCCGCCAAGGGCGTCGTTCGGCTCGCCGAGAACGCCGACCTGCTCGTGCACGAGGCCAACGGAGGCCCGTCCGAAAACCACTCGACCGCCGCCGAGGCCGCCCAGGTGGCCGACCGGGCCGATGTCGAGCGCCTCCTGCTCGTCCACCTCCCGCCCGGTGACAAAAGCGAGGAGCTCCGCCAGGCCCGGGAGATCTTTCCCCACACGGACCTCGGCGAGGAACTCGGCACCTATTCGCTATAAGCCTCAGAGCACGTAGAGCGCCACGGCAAGGTAGTGACAGAGGCTGCCCACGAGCACGAACACGTGCCAGATGGCGTGGCTGTAGCGGAGCGAGTGCCAGCCGTAGAACACCACGCCGGCCGTGTACGCCAGCCCGCCGGCCCCCACCAGCAGGAGCCCGCCGATGGGGAGCGCCGCACGCATCGGGTCCACAAACAGAACGCCCATCCACCCCATCAGGAGGTAGAGGGAGGTGGCCGCCGGGTGGTAGCGATGTTCGGAAAAGAGCTTAAACAGCAGCCCGGCCAGCGCCAGCCCCCACACGATCGCGAGGAGGGTCCAGCCCCATCCGTCGCGCATCAGAAGGGTCGCAAACGGCGTGTAGGTGCCCGCAATGAGCAAGAAGATCGCGACGTGGTCCACGATCCGCATCGAGCGCTTCAGGCGCGGCGATCGGGCGCTGTGGTACGCGGTGGAAGCGCCGTAGAGAAAGACGAGCGTGCCCCCAAAGACCGCCGAGGCGACCAGGTCCCACCCGTCGCCGGCCCACCCCGCCACGACGAGCAACGCGACCCAGCCGACCACGCTTAGGACCAGCCCCACGCCGTGGGTGATCGCGTTCGCAAGTTCTTCCTCGTACGTCTGCCGCTTGCGCGGCTCCAGCGTCGGATCCATTCGATCGAAAGCAAATGGGGCAGGGCGTCAACAATACAGCCGCGGGATGGATAGGATAAGCAACAGGTCCCCCGGCGCTGTTACCTCGACGTTTTCTTTGGATCGTCCGGCGGCTCCGCCTCGGCCCCATCCAGCGCCCGCCGGCCCCCGCCCGCCTCCCGCCACTGCCGGTAGGCGTAGAGGTCCTGCTCCACCAGTGCCAGGCAGGCCGAGACCACCGCCGCGTCGTCGAGCAGGCCGAGCACGGGCACGGCGTCGGGAATCAGATCGAAGGGGTTGAGGACGTAGAGGAGCGCGAATCCGGCGGCGCTGAGGGTCCAAACGGGCACCTCGTGGTAGCGGCCCCGGCGCGCATCGCGGACTAGGTGGAGAAGCAGCCGCCCATCCTCAATAAGCCGCCCCAGCGGCCCGTCGCCCCGGAACCGCCGCTCGATGGCCTCCGCCCGCTCCACCACCGTGTCGAGGTCCGCCTCGGTGACGTCGCGTGCCCCCTCCTCCACGTAGTCGGGATCAATCCGATCGAGACGACCGGCGAGCAGGTTCTCCCGCGCTCGGCCTAGTTGAACGGCGACGCGTGAGAAAAACGGCGGCTGGTCGTCGCGTGAATCATTTTCCGCCCTGTCGGGCGAATCGTTGTTGTGAACCGAGGCCATCGTCATGAGCCACTTGTGAAAAGAGGATCATGGATTCAACAGAGCGACCCACCGAAAAGCTCCCCGTTGGCCTCCCTGACGTGCTCCCCATTCTTTTTTATCTTTTGTCTGTGTATCTTCTTGCCACTGACCTCCCAACCGCATGACCCTCAGCCTCGAGCGCATCAACGACGCCATTCAGTTCCGCGGCACCAACGGCGGCTACGACGTCACCATTGCGTCGTCGGGCGACCAGGAGGGCATCAGCCCCATGGAGATGACCGCCCTCAGTGTCGTCGGCTGCAGTAGTATCGACATCCTAATGATCCTGGACAAACAGAAACAGGAGATCGACGACTTCCACGCCGAGATCGACGGCGAGCGGGCCGAGGAGCCGCCGCGTGTCTTCACCGACCTCGACCTGCGCTATGCATTTGAGGGCGACGTGTCGCCGGACAAGGTCCGCCGCGCGATCGACCTGAGCCTCGACAAATACTGCTCCGTGTCGAACATGGTGGACCAGACCGCCACCATCACCTACAGCTTCTCCGTAAACGGGGAGCGGTACGAGCAGGAGGCGTAGCCCCGGGGTTCGCCACCGCGCCCTACGTCTGGATGACGCCGGGATTGAACCGCTCCAGCGTGGGGTTGTGGTCCACCACGTCGAGCCCCCGCGAGAGCCAGTCGCGCGTGTCGACCGGGTCGATGAGGGCGTCCACCCACAGCCGGGCGGCGGCGTAGTACGGCGTGGTCTGCTCCTCGTAGCGGTCCTGGATCGTGGAGAGCAGCTCCTCCTCGTCCTCCTCGGACAGCTCTTTGCCCTGCTTCTCCAGCTGGCGGACCTTGATCTGCTTCAGCACCTTGGAGGCCTGCGTGCCCCCCATCACCGCAATCTTGGCCGTGGGCCAGGCCAGCACGAGGCGCGGGTCGTAGGCGCGGCCACACATGGCGTAGTTGCCGGCCCCGTAGGAGTTGCCCACCACCACCGTCAGCTTCGGTACGGTCGAGTTCGAGACGGCGTTGACCATCTTCGCGCCGTCCTTGATGATGCCGCTGTGCTCGGCCCGCTTGCCCACCATGAACCCGGTCACGTCCTGGAAGAAGATGATCGGGATCTCCTTCTGATTGCAGTTCATCACGAAGCGGGCCCCCTTGTCCGCCGCATCGCCGTAGATGACACCGCCCACCTGGATTTCGCCCTTGGAGTCGTGGTTCGTCTTGTTGCGCACCACGGCCCTCTGGTTCGCCACGACGCCCACGTTCCACCCGTCGATGCGGGCGTAGCCGGTCAGGAGCGTGCGCCCGTAGCCCTCCTTGTACTCCGTCCACGACCCCGCGTCGATGATGCGGGCGAGGATTTCGCGCATGTCGTACTGCTCGTTTCCCTTGCTGGGATACAGCCCGTAGAGCTCCTCGGCGGGGTAGGCCGGCTCGGTTGACTCTCCCTGCGCATACCCGAACCGCTCCACGGGCCCATGATGGTCGACGAGCGAGCGGACCGTGTCGAGCGCGTCCTCGTCGTCCTCCGCCTTGTAGTCGGCCACGCCGGAGATTTCGGTGTGCGTGGTGGCCCCGCCCAGCTCCTCCGCCTCCACGTCCTCCCCAATCGCCGCCTTCACGAGGTACGGCCCCGCCAGAAAGACCGAGCCAGTCCCCTCCACGATCACCGCCTCGTCGCTCATGATGGGCAGGTATGCCCCCCCGGCCACGCAGCTCCCCATGATGGCCGCAATTTGCGGGATCCCCTCGCTCGACAGCTTCGCGTTGTTGCGGAAGATCCGCCCAAAATCGTCCTTGTCGGGGAAAATCTTGTCCTGCATCGGCAGGTACACGCCCGCCGAGTCCACGAGGTAGATGATCGGCACGTGGTTCTCCAGGGCAATCTCCTGCGCCCGAAGGTTTTTCTTTGCCGTGATCGGAAACCAGGCGCCCGCCTTCACGGTGGCGTCGTTGGCCACCACCAGGCACTCGCGCCCGCTCACCGGCCCAAAGCCCATGACCGTGCCGCCCGCCGGGCACCCGCCCTCGTCCTCGTACATCTCATAGCCGGCGAAGAGACCGAGCTCACGAAACTGTTCGGGATCGTCGAGCAAGTACGCAATCCGCTCCCGGGCCGTCAGCTTCCCACGGTCGTGCTGCTTCTGAATCTTCTTCTCCCCGCCCCCTCGCTTCACGGTTTCGGCCCGCGTCTCCATCGTCTCCACAAGGGCCTCGTAGTGGGCAGCACGTTCCTGGAATGCGGCCGCGTCGGTCGGCGCATCGGTACCAATCGTATTGTCGGGCATGAAAGGGCTTCCAGTTTGCAAGCAAAAATGAGAAGAGCCAATGGCATGAGGGCCGCGTTCAAATTAACCGCCGCCCGGACCAATCCAAAACCAAGGCCCACAAAAAAACGCCCGCCCCGGCGGGTGCAGGGCAGGCGGGATGGTGTACCGAGACAGATACCAAAAGGGGCAGCGAACGCTACAGGATCGCACTCATCTTACGCCGAATTTCTTCGGGGTCCTCCCCGGTCTTGTCGTGAATGAGCCCCACGATCTTCTTCATCTCACCGCGGGCGCGCTTCATTTGCTTGTCGTCGAAGTCGGCCTCCTCCCAGATCTCTTTGATCTGGTCCCGAATCCGACGCCACTCCTCGTTCATTGCCTCTGTCGCCATGGGTCGATCTCGCTGCTCTTGTGTGCAGGACTGTGAGTTAGATCAAGACTTGTACCGTCGCCCTGGCCTCCGGGTTTCCCCGTCCGAGACCGAACGGCCCTCGGCTCCGCTCGTTCATGTGTACGGTCTTTCTCCAAATCCTGTGCATGTATGTCGACTATCGCAGTTATCGGCGCCGGCATTAGCGGACTGACGGCCGCCTACCGCCTGCAGCGGGAGGGACACACCGTTACGGTCTGGGAGGCGACCGATCAGGTGGGCGGGGTGATTCAGAGTGAGTCCTCGGACGGGTTCCTGGTCGAGCACGGTCCGAACTCTCTCCGTGCCTCAACGCCTGCGCTCGGCGCCCTGATTGCGGACCTGGGCCTGTCGGACGCGGTCGTGTCGGCCAACGAGGAGGCCGCCACCCGCTACGTGGTCCGTGACGGCCGTCCCCTGCCGCTCCCCATGTCCGTCCCCGACTTCCTGACGACGGATCTGTTCTCGGCCCGGGCAAAGTGGCGCCTGCTGGCCGAGCCGTTCATTTCGCGCCGGGCGGACGAAGAAGAAAGCGTCGCGTCGTTCGTGCGTCGGCGTCTGGGGCCCGAGGTCCTCGACTACGCCGTGGCTCCGTTCGTGGGGGGCGTCTTCGCCGGGCGCCCGCAGGACCTGTCCATCACGCACGCCTTTGAGCGACTGGCCGACCTGGAGTCCGATCACGGCTCTCTCCTGTGGGGGGGACTTCGGGCCGCCCTCAGCGGGTCGTCGACGGACAATGACGGCCCCTCCGGCCTCTTCTCGTTTCGCCACGGAATCGACACCCTCCCCGCCGCGCTCGCCGACCGGCTGCAGTCTCGGATTCATCTCAACACCCCGGTCCGCGGCCTGTCTCGCCCCGACGACCAGTGGTGCCTCCATCTGGCCGACGGACCCGCCCCCGAGTCGTTCGACGCCGTGGTGAGCACCGTGCCCCTCCACCGGTTCGCCACACTGGACCTCGACACCCCGGTCGACCGCACCCCGCTCGACAAGGTCGAGTATCCCCCCCTGCGAGTCGTGGCCCTCGGCTACGAACGAGACGCGATTGCCCATTCCCTCGACGGCTTCGGCCTGCTGGTCCCTCCCGTAGAGGACTTCGACAGTCTCGGCACCATCTTTTCCTCTACCCTCTTCCCCAACCGGGCGCCGGAAGGCCACGCGCTGCTCACAACATTCGTCGGCGGGGCTCGCGCGCCCGATCTCGCCCAGCAACCGGAAGCAACCCTCCAGCAGAGGGTAGAGGCCGACCTCGATCGCCTGCTGGGGGTGAGCGCTCCGCCCGTGTTCGCCCGTCAGATCCACTGGTCTCAGGCCATTCCGCAGTACACGCTCGGATACGGGGCGGTCAAACGCACCCTGGACGCCCTCGAGGACGCACACCCCGGCCTCGTCTTCGCCGGCAACTACCGGCAGGGCGTGTCGGTGGGCGACGCCGTGGCCTCCGGCGCCGACGCCGCCACCCGCGTGGCGGCCCAGACCGGACCGTAGCCTACGCCTCTCCCATCTCCCGCGCGAGTTGGCGCACCAGCCGCCGCTTCACCACGGGCAAAAGCGTCTCCTGGTAGGGGACCTCCAGCTCGATCCGGGAGAAGTAGGTGGCCGGGGCCGGAAGGTCCCGTCGCTCTTCCAGCAGCTGAAGCTTCACACTCGAGGGGTCTACGTCGAGGCCGCTTTGCTCCACCGTCTTGCAGTGCGTCGTCCGGAGCGTCCGGTGCGTCTCTCCCTCCTCCGTGAAAATCGACAGGGTGTAGCGGAGCACGTGCAGGGCGTCAGCCGACCGGTTGGGAACCATGAGATAGCCCTCCTGCACGTACGACGGCATGATGCCCACGGTCTCCAGCGCCAGGTTTTCCTCCACGTGCTCGTAGACCTCAGTCCCCTCCTCAATCGTGCTCCGGATGTGCGGAAGTGCCCATCGGATGAGGTCCTCGACGACGGACATTTCAGCGCTCTCAAACTCGGGCCACTCGTATTCGATCGATTTTTCGTCCCAGTTAATCCCGGCGATGCGGCCCGTCTCAGGGGTGCGGACCCCCTCCGTCCGACTCAGAACAGTGACGAGGGCCCCGTGCAGCTCCACGAGTCGGGCCAGGTGAGGGTACACGCGGTCCTCATCGAACGCCGACTGCGCCCGCTGGAGCCCGCCCAGAATTTTGTACTGCGTCCGTTCGAGATCGGCTACCCCTTCCACGAAAAGGTTGAGGCTGAGGTCGTCCATAGTGGCGAGACAATGTTAAGGGGGCGTTGACTTAACGTATAGATACTGTGCACTATAACGTCAACGTCTCCCGCAAACATCGCACCGCCTGCCCGGAATTTCGACCGGATGCGCAGGCGCCCGCCGTATGTTGCTCCCGGATCGGTCCGATCCAGGGACCGTGTGGGGCTTTGTCACTCCCCTTCCCTCCTCTCAGTCGGGACGCATCTGCTGCATGAGGGCCTTCACCTGCTCCCGGGGCATGCGGGTGAAGGTATTGAACTGCCCACCCGCCGCCAGCGCCTCGCCCCCATCGAACGTGACGACCTCCCCGTTCATGAATGCAGACAGGTCACTGAGCAGAAAACTAGCCAGGGTCGCCAGCTCTTCGGGCTCCCCAAACCGACGCACCGGAATGCGCTCCCGCATCTGTTGCTCCAGGCTGTCATCGGGGACGAGACGGTCCCACGCGCCCTCGGTCGGAAACGGCCCCGGGGCAATGGCATTGAGGCGAATGTCTTCGCTTCCCCACTCCGCCGCCAGCGAGCGCGTCATGGCCACGATGCCGGCCTTCGACATCGCACTGGGCACCACGTAGGCGCTCCCGGTGTCCGCGTAGGTCGTCGCGATGGAGAGCACCGCGCCCCCCGTGTCCCGCTCCAGCCACCGCCGCCCGCAGGCCTGCGTGCAGTAGAACGAGCCGTACAGGTTGGTTTTCACGATGGCGTCGAAGCCGTTCGGCGAGATGTCCTCCGTCGGGGCCAGAAAATTCGCCGCGGCGTTGTTCACGAGCCGCGTGACGGGCCCCTGCCGGTTCTCCGCCTCGTCGAAAAACGCCGCAACGGCCTCGTGATCTCGAACGTTGCACGGGATGCCCTCCGCGGTCCCGCCGGCGTCTTCGATGTCACTCACGGTTTTGGCGAGCGGGTCGGGGCGGCGGCCATTGATGGTCACCGCCGCGCCGAGGTCGGCAAAGCGCAGGGCCATGGCGCGGCCGAGCCCAGTCCCGCCCCCGGTAACGACGATGTGGTGGTCGGCGAGAAGATCGGACGCAAAAGAATTGGACATAAACGGGAGGGCTGGAGTGGAAGTATTCTGATTGAGGTGGAGCGTAGAGCCTTCCCCTCCCACTGCCCCCTTCTGACGCCTTACGTTTCACGCATCACGTCTCACGCCTTACGTTTCACGCTGCTCGCTTCACTCTTCTGACAACACGAGGGCGTACAGATTGCGGAGCGGAACCTCCAGATCGAACGCGTCGCTCTCGACGGTGTCCGAGAGCTCCGTGTGGGCCCGATACCGCCATCCCTCAGAATCGCGCGTGTACTGGGTAAGGAGTGGCTTCTCGGGGTGAACCATCCAACATTCCTGCAGACTGTCGAGCTCCGTGTAGGCGGCGAGCTTGTCGCTGTGGTCGCGTGCCTGCGTCGACTCCGAGGTGACCTCCACGATCAACTCTGGATTCTGGAGAGTCCGCGGCCGGGTGTCCTCGTAGGTTGGATCACAGGCCACGACCACATCCGGATACACGTAGCCGAACGACACGCGGACGCGCTGATCGGACGTCATCACGAAACACCTGCGCTCCACGAGCTGGTTTCCCAGCTCACGCGAAATGTTGTCCTTGATCTGATTGTGTTCGGGCTCGGCACCGGCCATGGGAATTACGGAGCCGTTCTGGAATTCGTAGCGTTCGTCGTCGGCCTCTGCGTCGAGCTCCAGATACTCCTCAACCGTGTACGAGCGAGTGGCGACGGCAGACATTGCAGGACGGGGCTCTGGAGAGTATTCATTAGGGAGATTCTGTGAACCGACAGGTCAACCGCAAAGATCCGGCCCCCGGCGGCCCGGACACGTTCCCCAGGCCGCACCGGAGCGAATGAACGCTACGCGGTTTCCGGGGATCGGTCGTCTCGAGACACATCTTCGGACGCAGGAGCCCCATCGCCCCGTGTCACCGGCGCCCCATCCTCCACGTCGTCGGCCGTGACCGCCTCGTCCGTCACGTCGCGCTCCACGCCCTCCACGATGGACGAGTCGAGCGCCCCGCGGTCCGTCGGCTGCCCCGGCAGCATCCGCCGCTGACGGTACTCCTCGAGGTCAAACTCGTCGACCTGGATGTACTGCTCGCGGGCCTCGTCGGCGCGGTGGACGAGGTCGCGCTCCTCCTCCGTGATGACGCCCTCGGCCACGGCCTCGTCCAACAGCTGGTGCGGACGCTTCTTGGGCAGGGTGCCTTCGCGGATCGCGCCCTTGATGGTCTGCCCCACGTGGTAGGCGTCCCGGCTGAGGCGGAAGGCGTGCTCCAGCTCGCCCAGCGGCTGGTCCGTGTCGTCCGGGACGTAGAGGTCCTCGGTGAGCCACTCGCGGGCGCCGTCCTTCTCCTGAATGGCCCGCGCAATGGTGCCGCCGAGTTCATCGTCCGGCATCTCTCCGATCGTGTTGAGGCGGGACCACGGCGCCACGACGCCGCGCAGGAGCCACGTCAGCCCCGGCACCTTCAGGTTCTCGAACAGTCCCTCGAACGCCTCCTGCATTTGCGCGAAGGCGTACTGCATGCTCCAGTGCAGGAAGGCCTCCTGCTCTTCCGGTCGGCCCTCCTTCTCGAACCGCGTGAGGACGGCCGTGCCCAGATACATCCAGGAGAGGATGTCGGCAAAGCGGCCGGTAATCTTCTCCTTCCGCTTCAGCGCCCCGCCGAGGCTGCCCATCGCCAGGTCGGCGAAGAAGGCAAAGCTGGCCGACGCCCACGCCATCTTGCGGTAGTACGGGGCCGCGGGGCCGCTCACAGGACTGCTCGCCAGGCGGCCACGGGTAAGGCTCAAGCCAAAGGCCCGGAAGCCGTTGCGCACCACGTGGCCGATGTGGCTCCAGAACGCATCGTCGAATTTCTGTACGTCGCCGTCCATCAGCGCCTCAATCTCTTTGAGGGCGTACGGGTGGCACCGGATCGCCCCCTGACCGAAGATCATCATCGTCCGGGTCAGGATGTTGGCCCCCTCCACGGTGATGCTGATCGGCAGCGCCTGGTAGGCCTGTGCCAGCAGGTTGTTGGGGCCGCGCGAGATCCCGTTCCCCGCCAGCACGTCCATCCCGTCGTTCACGAGGTCGCGCTGCATCTCGGTGGTGTGGTATTTCATGATGGCCGACACCACGCCTGGCTTTTCGCCCCGGTCCACCGCACCGTTCGTGTAGTTTCGGGCCGCGTCCATGATGTAGGTGTACCCGGCGATGCGGGCGAGCGGCTCCTCGATGCCCTCGAACTTGCCGATCGACAGGCCGAACTGCTCGCGGATGGCCGCGTGCCCCCCCGCCACACGGGTCACAAACTTGCCGCCGCCCACGGCCTGCGCCGGGAGCATGATGCCGCGGCCGGCCGAGAGCGCATCCATGAGCATGGCCCAGCCGCGCCCGGCGCCCTCTTTGCCCCCGATGATGGAGTCGATCGGAAGCACCACGTCTTCCCCCTCCGTCGGGCAGTTGAAGAATGCGACGCCGAGCGGATCGTGACGACGCCCCAGCTTCACGCCCGGCGTGTCGGTGGGCACAAGGGCGCAGGTGATCCCCAGGTCCTCGCCCTTGCCCAGGTGATTTTCCGGATCGTGCAGCTTAAACGCCAGCCCAAGCACGCCCGAAATGGCGGCCAGCGAGATGTAGCGCTTCTCCCAGTTGAGCCGCAGCTTGAGCTCGCCGTCCTCGTCCTTGAACACCGTGCCGGTCGACTCCATCGCGCCGGCGTCCGAACCGGCGTTGGGCTCCGTGAGGGCGAAGGAGGGCAGGATCTCGCCGCTCGCCAACCTGGGCAGGTAGTGATCCTGCTGCTTATCGGTACCGTAGTGGAGCAATAGCTCGCCCGGACCCAGCGAGTTGGGCACCATGACGGTGATGGCAAGAGGCACGGAATGGCTGCCGAGCTTCTGCACCACTGCACTCCGGGCGGCAACAGAAAAGCCTTTCCCGCCATACTCCTCTGGAATGATAAGGCCGAAGAAGCCCCTCTCTTTCAAGTAGTCCCAGGTCTCCGACGACAGATCCCCGCGCTGGTGCACCTGCCAGTCGTCGACCATCTCGCAGACCTCCTCGCACGGCCCGTCCAGGAAGGCCTGCTCCTCGTCCGACAGCTCGGGGTAGAGCTGGTCGAGCGTCTTGTCGAAGTCGGGCTTCCCAGAGAAAAGCTCCCCCTCCATCCACACGGTTCCCGCGTCGATGGCCGTCTGCTCGGTTTCGGAGATGGTTGGGAGAAATTGAAGCGCTTCCATCAGCTGCATGACGCCAGCGGACACCTGACGTCGAATCGGGCCAATGTTGAAAACGACCACGAGCACTCCGTAGGGAACCCAGATCCACAGCGGTGCACCGCCTCCGTAGAGGCCGGCGGCCCCGGCGAGCGCCCAGGTCCAGAGAGGCGCACCGGTGTAGCCGAGCACAAAGAGCACGAGGAGCACGCCGAGGATGACACCAACCAGCGGCATGCCCGCGAAAACGTCGAAGAGGGGAAGTGTCATGGCCAGCCTCCGGTCGGTCAAAAGGAACAAAGCACCCCTGCGATCCGGGCAGCAACTCCAGATACAGAGTGGTTAACGGCGTTAACTACAAACTCATACTTGGTTAACGGTGTTATGTTGCGAATGTGCGCGGAGGCCTGGAGGAATGGATGGGGGAGGCACCGACGCCCTGCCTCCACACCCCCCAGAGCCGCCACACATTATTGCTCTTCCTGGCTGCGGGATGGCGTGGGAGGTCGACTGGTTAAGTCTCCGCCGGACCGTGTGAATCTTCATGCGTCTTTGACTTTCTGCCCCCCCCCCTTGTTAAACTCTTTACGCAGTTGATGAGCTGTTTTCTCGGAGCTCTGATCCATGCATTTCACCTCCCCTTTCTCCCTTCGGCCGAATTCTTCTTCGTCTCATGTATTCCCGAACTATCGTCTCACTCACGACTCTTTTTTGTGCGCTTCTCATCGTGGGATGTGACCAAGGTGCTCTCCAATCCCCGGAAAACTCTGCCACAACTACAAACGCCTTTACCTCCGCCACGAGTTCAGAGACTCGTAGCGGTAAAGCGGGTCTTTAGGCGAGGATGCGCTTCTCGAAACTCGGTGTTCAGGTGGACGGCCCGCTGACGCCTGGATCCGACGTGCATCTCTCCGTGGAAGCGCGTGGGGACCTTCCCGCCGAACAGACTCACCTGCGCCTCACGTTTCCTGAACTTTCGGCGCTGAATGCCAAAAAGCACAGATTAGGGCTGGGAAACCCCTTCGTGCACAGGGCTCATGGACACAGGCCGTGGGTAATGGACAATCATTGCGGCGTCAGACGACGATCCGCCTCGAAGAACCCGGATACTATCAAGTGATCGCCAGTGCCTCTGCTGAAAACGCGGATTTACGAACGAAGAGTGGTGAGTGGATCAAGAACACCGCATCTCGCTCAATCTGGTTGTGGATCAGCGACGCAGGGGGCAAGGTGACCGAAACATTCGACCGAAGTCTCTTTCCGGACGGGGCCCGGCAGCAACCGGGGCCACCCACGATGAAAGATGAACTGCCCAAGCTTCCCATGACCAGCACGAGTTCGTCGTATCAGAACACGGAATCGAAAATCACTGGAGTTACTACGATCCAGGTGAAGTACATGAACGAAATAACCCAAACCCTTGAACTCTTGTCTGGAGCCCGTGTGAGCTACACCGTGTACGATGGGCTCGGTCGGGAACGAAGCAGCAGCACGGAGGTGGTCGACGACAACGGCAACGTCACCATTCCCTGCTACTCCGATGACATTCACGGGTCCGGGTCGTACTCCGGCACGATTCACGTGCAGGACAACTATCGACTGCGTGTGTACCATCCCCAGACGGGATCCGACGTCGTTGGCTCCTTTTCGGGAGAATTCGCAACGGACTGCGGCCAGCAGATCCCCGTTCAGGCCTCCTTCAAGATGTCGCACGTCTTCAAGAGGATGAGCCAGACCATCTCAAAGTCGCGCTCCTTTTTTCAGGAGCAGCGAGGAAAAATAGACGTTCACATCGAGTGGGATGTGGACAACAGCTTCTACTGTGGTTCTCTTCCTCCTTTCATCTCACCCTGGTGCTCAGATGGAGGGGACGATGTCATTGTAATCAAGGATAGACCGGGAGCTGACGGATATCCCGATTCCCACATCGGAGGTCCGTACGGGGACTTTGTTGTTGCACATGAGTATGGTCATGCCATGCACGCGAAAGCCCTTGGTGGAAACGTGGCAAGTGGTGAGTGCCCGTCTCCACATTACCTCGACGGGGCACATAATCTACAGTGTGCATTTTCTGAGGGGTTCGCCAACTACCACGGTGCTGTCGGAGTGAAAAACGGTAACATATATGTAAATGATTTCGAGCAGAACGAATTCTATCCAGCTGTCCGTGGAGGTGGCGATCCAGACGATGGCTCAATCATCGAAGGTGCCGTCGCAGCGTTCCTGTGGGACTTAACCGATCCCTCCAATGAGTCGCACGACGGAGCAGACTACCCAGGCTCGTACGTGGCCGATATCATCAAAACGTGCAAAACGGACGGTTCGAGGGCGAATGGGGTGGATCACTTAATCGCATGTTTTCAGCGTCAAATTCCCAGCTATTCCGGGTACTTCGACACCCGTTCATCATCACCATCGTCGTTTAGCGAGTCTGCCACGGAGCCCGGTAGCTGGAACCGCACGGATGTAAAAGCGCTCTGTCGAAAAAACCTGTACGGAGAAAATTATGACGGTCCGCCGTTGACAGTAAGTGTGTCCGATCCGGTGAACTTAGACGAAGGGGAACAGGGCACTTGGACAGCCTCCACCAACCTCAGCGGAGCTTCCTACACCTGGTTTGCGGACGAAGGAGCAGGATGGTTCCAAATCGGCACCGGTTCCTCAGTCACCTGGGGCAAGGACTTCATCTCCAGCACCATCACCGTCGACATCAAAGTGGAGGCTGTCAAGGGCAGTGAGACCGCCTCGGCGCAGACGAGCGTGATCATCAACAACAACGATGGTGGAGGGGGATGCAACGGAGTCACGCCGAATCAGATCTGCCCGTGAGAGTCTTGGATGACCAGTCCATCAGCTTCCGAACTCTTTTGGGGTAAATTTTATGCGCACAAAATCTTTCTTACGGTTACAATCGTTCTGCGGGGTCTTGCTGCCTTTGATCACAGTAATCGCACTGCTGCTAACAATCGGGGCCTGCGGAACGACCGACTCCACGACCCACACTGTGGGCGCCATCGTGTACGGAAAAGTACAGACGGCGTCCGGCGCACCCGTGGATGACGCCGTCGTTACTCTTGCTCATCGGCCCGATGGGTGCGATAGTTCAGATGTGGACCGTACCCGTGACTTTCCCGATTCTACCGGTAGATACCGGACTGGACTTCCGCTACTCCACGGGGTGACCAAGAATTCTTGTTTTTTGGCTTCGGTCGACCCACCGGAGGGGAGCGGGCTGGCCGTGGCAGAGCCGAAGCAGTTTGACGCAGATTTCCGTCCCAACCCACCCTACGACAGCGTTCGCGTCGACTTCGCGCTCGACTCGCTGTCGACGCAGTAGCTCTCCTTTCGTACCGTTGGTAAGCTCAGCCCCTTTTCATGCGGACCTCTTTGTATCTCGGGCTTCTCAGCTTACTTCTCATCGCGGGGTGTGACCTCGGGAACTGTCTTGACTGCAATCGGGCCCAGCCGTTTCGACTATTCGAGGGTTCTGTCGAGCTCAATATCCCCTCTTCCGCAGTGGCAGGCGACACGTTCACCGTGAGCGTGCGGGCCCACCCTCGCATCTCGGGCACCGGTCACGTCCGTCTGATTGGTCAGGCACATCTTCTTCGCACGATCGCCCCCGTGCAGGACTCAACCGGGTGTTTCCGGGCCGAAACCCCTTCGCTCTGTTCTGGCGTCTCCCTCGCAACGGACTCCGCAAGGGTTACTTTCGATAAAGAACGAACGCTGACTCAAACTTGGCGTCTCGTACTGGAAGAGGGTCCCATGCGAGAGACAAATCCCTTGATTTCCGCCGTCGTGGAGGCAGACTCAGTTCGAAGCAGTGGTGCTCTCTACTCCGTACACTCCCAAGACGGACGAGACATAATTCAGAAGATGCACGAATCGGCCGGAGCCCTTATCCTGAGGACGGACTCAAGCCCGATCGAAATTCCACTGCGTGACGGGGACTGATCCCGAAAGGGTTCGTCGAAATCAAACTCGCAGGTTCTCGATCACACCGGCGGCCCCCATCCCACCCCCCACGCACATCGTGCAGAGGCCGTAGCGCACTTCGCGGCGGATCATCTCGTGCAGGAGCGTAGCGGTGAGCTTTGCGCCCGTGCACCCGAGCGGGTGGCCCAAGGCAATCGCCCCACCGTTCACGTTCACGATGTCCTCGTCGAGCCCCACCTCGCGGATGACGGCGAGCGACTGCGACGCAAACGCCTCATTCAGCTCCACGAGGCCGATGTCGTCCAGCGAGAGGCCCGTCTGGTCCAGCACTTTCGGGATCGCCTCCGCCGGCCCAATGCCCATCAGCTCCGGGTCGACGCCCGCCACGGCAAAGCCCCGAAGCGCCCCCAGCGGCTCCACGCCGAGTTCCTCGACCCGGTCCCCGCTCATCACGACCGTCGCCGCGCCCCCGTCGGACCGCTGCGACGAGTTGCCCGGCGTCACGCTCCCGCCCTTCTTGAATGCAGCGGGCAGTTTCGACAGCACCTCCAGGTTCGTGTCGCGCCGCGGGCCCTCGTCCGTTTCCAGCGTCGTCTGCGTCTCGGTGGTGCCGCCCGCATGTCCGTTGGCCGACTGGTAGTGCGTCTCTTCCACGGTCAGCGGCACCAGTTCGTCGTCGAACCGCCCACTGTCGATGGCGTCCACCGCGCGCTCGTGGGAGCGCAGGGCGAACCGATCCTGGTCCTCCCGGCTCACGTCGTACGCCTCCGCCACATTCTCGGCGGTAATGCCCATCGAGACGTACGTCCCGATGTTCTCCTCGGTCATCTCCGGGTCGGGCTGGAAGAAGAAGCCGCTCATCGGCACCTGGCTCATCGACTCCGCCCCGCCAGCCACAATGACGTCGGCCGTCCCCGTAACGATGCGCTGGGTGGCCTGGGCGATCGTCTGCAGGCCCGAGGAGCAGAAGCGGTTGACCGTCGCGCCGGGCACGTGGTCTGGGAGCCCGGCCTTCTGGGCGATGAGACGTCCTACGTTCATCCCCTGCGGACCTTCCGGAAAGGCGCAGCCCATCAGCACATCGTCGATCATCTCGGGCGCCAGGCCGTCCACGCGGTCCAGTGCCCCTTTCACGGCCTCGGCGCCGAGGTCTTCGGGGCGGTAGTTGGCGAGCGTGCCCTTCTGGGCCTTGCCGACGGGCGTGCGGACGCTGCTGACGATGTAGGCGTCGTTTTGTGCGTTCATGGGTTTTATGTTGAAGGTTGGCAGGTTGAAAGTTTCGAGGGACGGGGATGAGAACGTTCAACCTCCAACGTTCCGACGTGCAACAGTCAGTTCCGAAGGGGCTTGTTGTGCTCCAGCATGTGCTGGATGCGCGCCCGCGTCTTCTCTTCCCCCAGAAGGCTCAGGAAGACCTCCCGCTCCAGCTCGATTAGGTAGTCCTCGTGCACCTCCTGCGGGCTGCTGAGCGCGCCGCCGCACATAACGGTGGCGAGCTGGGTCGCAAGGTGCTCGTCGTACTCCGTGATGTAGTTGCCCTCGCGGTACTGCATGAGCGCCACCTTGAAGGTCGACAGCGTCTTCTCCCCCAGCACTTTGATCTTGTTCATGACGGGCGGCGGAGCGTACCCTTGCTCGGTGAGGCGGAGTACTTCCTGCTTGGCGGCGTACAGGCGCCGGTCCTCGTGCATCACGATGCGCGTGTTCTCGGGCAGGAAGCCCATGTCGATGCCCTGCGCGGCGCTTTCCGCGACCTCCGCCATCGCGACCGTCTCGAAGTACGGCCGCAGGTGGTCCTGGATCGCGTTGTGGTTGTCGTTCGGGGCCTCCTTGTCCGCCTTCGCGGCGAGGCGCATGGTGCCGGTGCCTGCTGGAATGAGTCCCACGCCCAGCTCCACGAGCCCGATGTACGTCTCGGCGGAGGCGACCGGGTGGGGGCAGGCCATCGCCATCTCGCAGCCGCCGCCCAGCACGCGCTGGTGAGGCGCCACCACGACGGGCTTGGAGGCGTAGCGCACCTGTTGAATCGTCCGTTGAAACTCGTCGATGTACTGCTCAATCACGTCGTACGCCCCCTCCGAGGCGGCCATCGCCATCTCGCCCAGGTTGGCGCCGACGGAGAAGTTCTTGCCGTCGTTGCCCACGACCATCCCGCGCAGGTCGGCGTCCTGCTCCACCCGGCCGATGCACTCACGGAGACCCATCATCACGTCGCGCCCCAGCGTGTTGGCCTTCGACCGAAACTCGAACAGCGCCACGCCCTCGCCCACGTCGAGCAGGGCCGCGTCGTCGTTGCTCCAGAGTTCATTCGCGCCGTCCTGCCTGATCGGACCGAGGCGGAGTTCGTCGCTGGGGCGCGGATCGGGCTCGTGCCGGTCGGCGTGGGGCATAAAGACGGCCCGCTCGTCGTCTCGCGTGTCGTAGAACGAGTCGCCGCGGTCGTGCATCGACTCGACCCAGTCGGGGACGTCAAGGCCCTGATCGGCCAGGCCGTCCAGCACCGTTCCCATGCCCAGGGCGTCCCAGATTTCGAACGGCCCCTTGTCCCACCCAAAGCCCCACCGAATGGCACGGTCCACGTCGGCCGGGTTGTCGGACACCTCCCCGAGCCGATTTGCACTGTACGCGAGGAGCTCCAGCGTCGTCTCACGGAAGAACACGCCCGCTCGCCCGTCGTCCGCGTACAGCGCTTGGAGCCGGTCCGAAAGGCCTCCCGCCTTCCAAATGCTGCCGAGATCGCCCAACTCTTCCTCCTCCGCGCTCGTGTACTCGAGCGTCTCCGGGTCGACGGACTTGATCTCCCCGTCCTCCTTCTTGTAGAACCCCGCCTTCGTCTTCTCGCCCCGCCGGTCGTCCTCCACCAGCCGCTGCATCAGGTCGGGCACCCGAAAGGCCGCACGCTGCGCCTCGTCGTCGACGAGGTCCCGCAGATTGGTGGCGACGTCCATCAGCACGTCAAGCCCCACCAGGTCGGCCGTGCGGAACGTCGCGGACTTCGGCCGTCCCGAAATTTTGCCCGTCAGCGTATCGATCTCCTCAATCGTGTAGTCGCCGTCCGTGAAGTAGCGGATCGCCTGCAGTTGGGCGTAAACCCCGATGCGGTTGCCGATAAAGTAGGGCACGTCGTTGGCCACCACGATGCCCTTCCCCAACCGCAGGCGCCCGAACTGAGCCACGCGCTCGGTGACGGCCGGGTCGGTGGCGTCGGTGGGCACCAGCTCCAGCAGCTTCAGGTAGCGGGGCGGGTTGTAGAAGTGGGTGCCCAGGACGCGGCGTTGGAAGGCCTCCGACCGGCCCTCGGTGATCTCGTGGATGGGCAGGCCGCTCGTGTTTGTCGAGACCACGGCGTCGTCTGCCGCGTGCTGCTCGATGCGGGCGTGCACGTCGCGCTTGATGTCCATCCGCTCCACCACGGCCTCCACCACCCAGTCGACGTCCCCCACGCGCCCAAAATCGTCCTCGAAGTTGCCGAGATAGACCCGATCGGCGACCTCCTCGTGGAAGAACGGGTCGGGGCTCGCCTCGCGGGCCTGCTCGAACCCCTTCCGCACCACGGCGTTCGGGTCGTTCCCCTCCTCGGGTGCAATGTCGAGCAGGTGGACCTCCAGGCCCGCATTCGCGAGGTGGGCGGCAATCTGCGCGCCCATGGTGCCGGCCCCGAGTACGGCGGCCGTACGGAACGGGGGGTGCGTGGGCGGCGCGGCGAGGTCGAGGGCGCGGGTGTCGAGGGTCTGGACGGCCATAATGGACGAGTTGGGATGTGAGAGACAAGAGAAGAAGCCCCCGGCAAAATTAACGCCGTTAAGTGGGGTCGTAAGAAAAGGAACGGAACCGCTTCCGTGCAACCGCTTTACGTGGCCGGCTGCGGCTGGGCGTGCGACGACGACTCTTCTAGCGCCACAATCACCGCCCCGCGCTCCGTGGGGCCGCTGGGGGGCTGGTCGTCGTAGTACAGGGCGTCGATCTCAGGGGCGTAGATCTCGTGCACCTTCGGACGCCGGACCTTCAGGGTCGGGGTGAGAAGGTCCGACTCTACGGTGAGTTCGTCCGGAACGACCGCAAATCGTTTCACCGTCGACCACGGGTCCATCCCCTCGTTTGCCTCGCGCACGAGCGAGCGAAACTCGTCGATGATGCCGGGGGCCTGAAGCAGAGCCCCGAGCGGCTGCTCGGCGTCGAGGTCCAGGTCGGCGGCCTGTGCCCGCACCTGATCCTCGGACGGAAAGAGAAGCGCGGTGCAAAATTTCCGGTCGCTCCCCACCACCACGGCCTTGTCGATGAGCGGCTCGCTACCCAACCGATTTTCGATGGGCTGGGGCATGACGTACTTGCCCGTCGAGAGCTTGAAGAGATCCTTCTTGCGGTCGGTGATCTTGAGAAAGCCGTCGTCGTCGACCTCCCCGATGTCGCCCGTATGGAACCAGCCGTCGCCACTCATCACCTCCTCGGTTTTGTCGGGCTGCTTGTAGTACCCCTTCATCACGTGCGGACCGCGCGTCAGGATTTCCCCGTCGTCGGCGATCGTCACCTCCACCCCTGGCAGCGGCTCGCCCACGGTGCCCGGCTTGTTGCGCTGCGGCCGCGTGTAGGTGATCACTGGGCTCGTCTCCGTCAACCCGTAGCCCTGCAACAGGGTGATGCCGGCCGCCCCAAACGTGTTGACGAGCGACGGCTGCAGGGCGGCCCCTCCGACCACGATGTACTTGGGACGCCCCCCCAGGGCCTGTCGCCACTTGCTATACACGAGCCGGTCGGCCACGGCCCGCTTCATCTCGTAGAAGGTTGACATCTCCTCGTCGACACGGTACTGTTCGGCGAGGTCGAGCGCCCACTCCCCGATGCGCTTCTGGAGGCCACTCAGGCCCAGAATCCGCTTGCGAATGCCGGCGTAGACCTTTTCAATCACGCGGGGCACGGCGGCGAACACCGTAGGCCGAACCTTGGGGAGCACCTCGGCCAGGTTGTCGGGGTGCGTGTAGTAGATGCTAATGCCGCGCACCATGAAGGCGTACTGCAGCATTCGGGCGAAGATGTGGGTGAGCGGGAGAAAGGAGAGCGCCACCTCTCCGTCCGCCCCGTTGTCGAACTCCTGAAGATCGCCCACCGACGTAATGGCATTCGACGTGATGTTTTCGTGGGAGAGCATGACGCCCTTCGGCCGCCCGGTCGTCCCGCTCGTGTAGATGATGGTCGCGAGGTCGTCGGCCTCAATGTGAGCGCGCAGGTCGGCAATCGCCGCCGCCTGATCGTCGGTCCCCTGTCGGCCTCGGGCCCGCACCTCGTCCAGGCTTCGGAGCGTTACGCCGTCCGGCAGGGCCGGGGCCTCGGCCTCCGCCTCGGGCTCGCAGACGATGACCGTTTCAATCTGCGGGAGGGTGGGCAGCAGCTCGGCGGCCTGCGCGAGTCGCTTCGGATTGGACACCACGAGCACGGTGGCCTCCGAGTGCTCGATGACGTACCGCATCTGCTCCTCGGAGCTCGACAGGTAGAGCGGCACGTCGATCAGTCCCGCAAGGAGGCACCCCATGTCGACGACGCAGAAGGGCACATCGCTCTCCTGCAGCATCGCCACCCGGTCCCCGCGCTCCAGGCCCAGCTCCAGGAGGCCCAGGGCCGTCTCTTCAGCCTGCGTCCGGAACTGGTCGAGGGACATCGGGACCCACCCGCCGTCCTCCTTCGGCTGGTTGAAGGCGCGAGGGTTCTCGTACCGATCGCATGCCTGGTAGAGCAAATCGGGCAGGGTTTTGCCCAGCACAACGGGGCCGGCATCGGACGGGGAAGTATAAACGGGACGAGACATGGGCGGCCAGAGGATCTGAAAAGAGGAGGGCGACCGGGCGGAGACGCAGGAATCACCTCTTATGAGGTCGCGGACTGTGTAGAGGGGAGATAGCCCCGAATGGTCTGACGAATGGCGGTTGTGATGAAGGTCTCTCGGTCAATTTGCACGTCGAGGCGTTCGGCCAGCAACAACGAGACGGTGCCGTGGAGCGAGGCCCAGATGGTGCTGGCCGACACGCTGGCATCCTCCACGTACAAAAGCCCCGCCTCCCGTCCTTGCGTCAGGGCCTCGGCGAAGAACGTCAGATTGCGACGGGCGGCCCGGTACTTCTCGGGAGGGTACCGCTCCATCCGCTCGGGCCGGAGCTGGAACATCACCTCGTAGTACTCCGGATTGGACAGCCCGAACTCGATAAAGCATCGGCAGAGGGCCCGGAGCCGCTCAATCGGGGCGTCCGGATGCTGCTGGGCCGTCGCCTCGAGTTCGTCGTGGAGCTGCATCATGCCCTCGTGAATGAGGGCGTGGAGAAGCGCGTCCTTGCTGTCGAAATGCAGATAGATGCTGGTGGGACTGTACTCAATCTCGCGCGCGATTTTCCGCATCGACAGGTTCTGGTACCCCTCCTTCACCAAAAGGTGCCGGGTGGTGTCCAAAATCAGCCGCCGCAGGTCTTCGCCTGTGGAGTCGGTCGTATCACTGGTCGTAGGCATCGTGGGGTAACGGGAGCGGGGCATGAGACCGCCGGCGCCAGCAGTACGCGCGGCGACATCCGGCTGCAAGCGGCCCTACCAATGTACGATCCGCTCGTGTATTTCCCAAACGCCCCGCCTCTATTTCTCGTCCAGGAGACGCCCGCCACACAGGAGGGGGACCTCACAGACGCCCCCCACCCGCCCAGGCCCTGTGCCACCGGACGTCTATTGAAACTCAAAAAGCAGGGAGAAGCGAAGCGTGTTGGCCAGGGGACTGTCTCGCTCCAGCGTGTAGATGTACGAGATGTCGACCCCAACGATGTTGTATCGGAGCCCCGCCCCGAAATTCAAGAACTCACGCCCGCCGTTGTCGGGGTGCTCGTAGAAATACCCGGTGCGGAGCGCAAACAGGTCGCTGTACCAGTACTCCAGGCCCGTTCCGAGCGTGAACTGCTCAATGAGGCTCAGGCTCTCAAAGTTGCCGTCCGGCCCGCGGCGGCCCCGGTTCGTCCCCCAGGAGGAAAACAACGACTCGTAGAACGGATCCGGCGACAGCCGAGTGGTCGTCGTGTCGCCCTGCGGGACCTCCTCCAGCTCGTTGTTGACGAGCGACTTGTTGAAGTCGTTCGCAAATGTGAGGGAGTTATACTCGTCGAAGTCGATCGTGAAGGCGTAGCCGACGCGCATGTTCATGGGCAGCGCCTGCTCTTGCACGTCGTACTTCATGGTGCCCCCCATGTTGGCGATGTTGAGCCCCGTGGAGAGGGTTGCATCCGCCCCGCCCAGCGAAAAGGCGTCCGACCGGTACAGCCCGCCAAGGTCGAACGCAACCGTAGAGGCAGACCCGTCGTCGATTCCCAGTTGCGAGGTCGGGTCTGTAAGCTTTGAGTAGATGTAGCGCAGGTTGGTCCCGAACGAGAGCCGATCGGACACCTGCCGGGCGTACGACACGCCCATCGCCAGCTCGTAGGAGCTCGTCTCGCCCAGATTTTGTCCGTCGCCCCCCCGGCGCTCGGTGGTTCCCAGGTTCAGGAAGGTGACGTTTCCGCCGAAGGTCCCGACCCCCTCCACGTGATACGTCCCCACCAGGTACTCGTAGAAGAGCCCGGCGTCGAATTCCGGAAGCCAGTTGGCATGCGTCACACCCACCTGCGTGTTTCTCTGAAACCCCAGGCCGGCCGGGTTCCAGAACATCGCGTTGGCGTCGTCGGCCACGGCCACGCCCGCATTCCCCATGCCGGCGGACCGGCTATCGGGCTCAATGCGAAGAAACAGCGCCGTGGCCTCGCCGAGTTGGGCCTGAGCGGGCGTCGCGACGGCCAGAGACAGGGCCGCCGCCCCAATCAGCGCAAAAATCCATCGGGGAAGACTAAAATGAACGTCGTTCATCACTGTGTGCGGTTTCACGGACAGAAGAAATCGTGGCGACCCATACACGAACGTAAGCCCACCGCCGCCCCTGGTTCAGAGGCACGACGGATCTCGGATGGAGTCGCGATGCAGGGTCCGTATCGATTCAGCAGAGACAATGGAGCTGTTGCGCAGTCGACCAACGATTCAACCTGTCCGTAAGGATAGGATGTCCCTTGGCAAGAAGCAATTCTGTGCCCTTCCGCGGAGCAGAGGTTGAGATAAGGGACAAACTGAAAGGCGTCGTTAGAGTTCGCCCTCAATTTCGTCCTTGATCTCGGCGAGGCGACGCAGGGACGCCGCCATGCGCTCGGCGGCCTCCTGGATGTCCTCCGCCGAGGACTCGAACTGCGGGTCCAGATCTTCCTCCTTGCTTAGTTCAAGGAGAAACTGCGCGTTTCCGCTAATGATGGAGAGTGGATTGTTGAGGTCATGGTGAACCGACGAGACGGCATCATGGACCTCCGACAGAAGTTCGGGGGCTTCGGTTTCGCTCATTGGACATGCAAAGAGATGAAGGAGAAGTAGACGGCTCAGCCGTCGACCGCCGATCTAGAGTTGATGGAGCGGCCGAGACTGAGTAATTTGAAAGCCACGGTCCGTCTGCTCGACGTTCGCGACCGCGACGTTCGGATCGTGTTCGAAGAACAAGTTCCATTCCGCATCTGCGGCCCGCTGCAGAAAATCGCGCTTCTCCTCGATGGTGACGAGTGGCCGCACGTCGTAGGCCATCGTCCAGGCCGGCGCCAGGTGATGCGTGGTCGGCAAAAGATCTGCCACGTACACGAGCGTCGTGTCCGCGTCGGCCACCGTAACGATCTGCTGCGCTTCGGTGTGGCCGTGCACCTGTTCGACGGAGATGCCCGGGAAGAGGGTCGTCCCTCCCTCCACCAGATGCAATTGTCCTGATTCCTGGAGGGGGACGAAGGTTCGATCCAGAAAAGACTGACGTTCTTTCGGATTTGACGTCTGCGCCCAGGTCCAGTGTGATTTCTGCACGTGGTACGTTGCATTTGGAAACGCCACCACCGCCTCCCCGTCGTCGGTTTGGCGCGTACTTCCCCCACAATGATCGAAGTGAAGGTGGGTGAGAATCACATCTGTAATGGCCTCCGGGGCTACGTCGTGCGCCGCCAGCTGTTGTTCGAGGCCTCCCTCGGGCGGATCCACGGCGTAGATGTCCGCGTACTTCGTTCCGGCAAACGTGTCGCCCACGCCGGTGTCGATGAGAATCCGCCGATCCTCTCCCTTGAGCAGGAGACAGCGAGTGGCCAGCGGGATGCGGTTGTCCGCGTCCGGCTCGATGCGTTGCGACCAGAGGGGCTTGGGGACAATGCCGAACATCGCCCCTCCATCGAGTCCCAGGCTGCCCGCTTGAACGGCGTGCAGTGAATACGGTCCGATCGTAGACATGTGAAGCGTGAGGCGTCCCTACGAGAAGCGATCCGCTCAACCTACACCTCCTCGGGCGGAAAATCTTTGAAATGCCCGTTCGAGCGAATGCGACGTTGTACGTCGCTCTGTTGCTCGATGCGAGGGATCAGCTTCTCGAAATGATTGATGAGGTACTGTATTCGGTCGGCTTCGCTGGTTCGTTCCAACACCTCCTGTTTTTGTTTCTCTTCCAGGGCCGCATTTTGGGCGAGGACGAACGACAACTTCTCGACGTTGTCGTAGAGGTCAGGGCGCACGGTCCGACCGGCCAATTCTAGGAGCTTCATGTGCTGCGTGATCGCGCGCTCCTTCAGATCCAGATCTACCGGTCCGGGATCATCCTCGACGATGGTGACGTCCGCGGTGTAATAGCTTTTCTCATCGTAGACCTCCTGGAGCCGAAAGCGCTCCTCGCCCTGCGCCAGAAGGTCGAGGCGCCCGTCGGCGTATCGATTCACGATGTCCTGGATGCGGGCCGTGGTGCCGACCGATGCGAGGTCGTCGTCTGCAGTGCGGACGACGCCGAAGGGCACGTCGTGGTCGAGGCAGTACTGCGTCAGCTCTTTGTACCGCTCCTCAAAGATGTGGAGGGGCAGCTCCTCGTCCGGGTACAGCACGAGGTCCAGCGGGAAGAGGGGAAGTGAATCGATGGCGTCCATGAAAAGCGCGACGGTCAGCAGCACATGAGGACCGGTCGAACCTTCCCCTATCGCGCCATGTTTCGGGAGACGGCGGGGGGAAGCGTCTTCCAACAGGGTTGTCACGTCTACCCGCCTCCCGTCCCCGCGGCGATACACACTGGGCGCTGCGGACTACGACGACGCCTCCGACGGGCCGTCCGTGAGCTCAATGGCGTCGGACGCATCGGCGGGCGCAAGCTGGCCGTGCTCCAGCCGAAGCACCCGCTGTGCCACGGCCGCAAGCGCCGGGTTGTGCGTGGCCAGCACGAAGGTTTGTCCCATCTCCCGACTGAGCCGTTCGATTTCGCGGTGGAGCGGCTCGGCCGTCCGGGCATCGAGGTTGCCCGTCGGTTCGTCCATCAGAACGAGATCGGGCGCGTTCATGAGCGCCCGGGCAACGGCCACCCGCTGCTTTTCGCCGCCCGAGAGGGCGCTGGGGCGGTGCTCGGCCCGCGCGCCGAGGCCGAGGAGGTCGAGAAGCTCCCGGGCGCGGTCGTGCGCCTCCTCCGTCGCCTGGCGCCGGATGAGGGCCGGCATGGCCACGTTCTCCAGGGCCGAAAACTCGGGCAACAGGTGGTGAAACTGAAAGACGAACCCGATCGATCGGTTGCGAAAGGCCGCCAGTTCCTCGTCGGTTTTCGAAAACACGTCCGTCCCCTGGAACCGGACGGTGCCGCCGGTGGGGCGTTCGAGCGCTCCCAAAAGGTGGAGGAGCGTGGACTTCCCGGTTCCGCTCTCGCCCACGACAGCCACAATTTCGCCGGCCTCGACGGTCAGCCGCAGCCGATCGAGGACCGTTAGCGGTTCGGCTCCCCCCGTGTCGTACGTCTTGATCAGGTCCTGTACGTCGAGCAGGGGGGGGGCCATCGTAGGGGTAGTCGGTGAAGTCGAAGGGCACAGCCAGACGCGCCGGTCGGGCCGTCGGTTAGTCGTCGCGCTCGATGCCGTACTTGTTGAGCTTGTTGTAGAGGTGCGAGCGCTGGATGCCGATCGTTTCGGCGGTCTGACTCACATTCCAATCGTGTTCGTTGAGCTTGCGTTCGATGAACCGCTTCTCGAACTGATCCCGCGCCTGGGAAAAGTCGTCGTGCGCAGCAATCAGTTCGTCGGCCGGACCGTCGGTCGCGGCGGTGGGGCGCACGAACTGGTCGACGTCCGCGGCGTCGATCTCGTCGTCGGGGACGAGAATAAGCAGCCGCTCGATCACGTTGTAGAGCTCGCGCACGTTTCCCCGCCACTCGTACTCCTTCAGACGGTCGAGGGCCGCGTCGGTGAACGTGGTGGGCGGAAGGCCGTTGCGCCGGGCCAGTCGCTCGGCCCCGTGCTCCGTGAGCAGCGGAATGTCTTCCCGGCGGCGCCGGAGCGGGGGCACATCGATTAGAATGACGCCTATTCGGTGGTAGAGGTCCTCCCGGAAGTTGCCCTCCTCAATCTCCGTCATCAGATCCTTGTTGGTGGCGGCAATCACGCGCACGTCCACTGAAATGCTGCGCTCTCCCCCCACCCGTTCAATCTCGTTTTCCTGAAGCACGCGGAGCACCTTGGCCTGGGCCGAGAGGCTCATGTCCCCGATTTCGTCGAGGAAGAGCGTGCCCTCGTGGGCCTGCTCGAACTTGCCAATCCGCTGCTGGGTCGCCCCGGTAAACGCGCCCTTCTCGTGCCCGAAAAGCTCGCTTTCGATGAGCTCGCTTGGGATCGCTGCACAATTTACTTCCACCATCGGCTCGTCCGCCCGAGCACTCTTGTGGTGGATCCACTTCGCCACCAGCTCCTTTCCCGTCCCGTTCTCGCCCGTAATGAGGACCCGCGCCTCGGTCGGGGCCACCCGGTCGATAGTGTCTTTAATCTCCTGCACCGCCTCGCTCTCCCCGATAATCGGGGGCAGGTCGCCCGTGCTCTGCTCACTGATCGCCTGGCGCATCCGCCGATTTTTGACCTCCAGTTGCCCGTGGTCCATCGCGTTGCGGACCGTCACCAGCAGGCGGTTCAGATCAGGCGGCTTCTCGATAAAGTCGTAGGCCCCAAGCTTTGTCGCCTCGACCGCCGTCTCAATCGTTCCGTGCCCACTGATCATCACAACGGGCAGGTCCTCCGTCTCCTCCGCGATGACCTCCAGGACCTCCATGCCATCGCGCTTCGGCATTTTCACGTCGAGGAGAACCAACTCGTACTGATGCTCCCGGATCGACGACAGGGCCTCTTCCCCATCCTCCGCCTCTTCCACCTCGAAGTCCTCGTACTCCAGGATCTCTCGGAGCGTGCGGCGAATGCTCGCCTCATCATCGACCACCAGAATTGTAGACATGGGGCCACCGCCGGTGCCGTTGCAAAAGAGGGGTGCGTGGCTGCTGCTCTCCCGTCGACTACGACTGCTGGCCGCTGGACGCCCCCTGCCGGGCCTTCGACCGCGCCAGATACCGCTCGGCGTCCGCCACTTGATCAGAATCGGGATACTCATCCACCACCCGTTGATACACCTCCGTCGCGGCGGTATAGCGTCCGGCCTCCTCGTACGCCTGCCCCGCCTGCACAAGATACCGAGGGGCCGTCAGTTCATTCTGGTACTGCGCCGCGGCCTCCTCGTAGTGGGTTGCCGCCTGCTCGTATTCCCCCCGCGACTCGTAAATGGAGGCCTCCGCCGCCAACGCGCTGGCCCCAATAAAGTCGTTGCCCTTTTCGAACTGCTGGTAAAACCCCAGGGCCCGATCGTACTCCCCTTGCTGGTACAGTGCGTTCGCCGTGTAAAAGGTCGCGAGGTTTCCGGCGCTGGTGCCTCCGTACTGATTGGCGAGCTCAATGAGGCCGGTGGCCTCGCTCGTCCCGTTTAGGGCCTGCTCAAAATTCCCCTGCTCGTACACCGGGAGAATCTGCCCCAGCCTCTCATTGGCCTGCTCGGCCTGCTGGTCTTGATAGTACATGTACCCGGGCACGGCCAAAGCCAGGGCAACGACCGCGGCCCCAATCCCATATACAAGGGTCCGGTTGTCCTCATAGAACAGCAACAACCACCCGTACAGGTCGACGAGCCAGTTTCGACGAAGCTCTTTGCGACGGGACGTTTTCTCAGGGGTCTTGAGCGCGGTCATATGGGACAAAAGTTATGGAGAGACGAGCGAGCATGCACGGCGATCCCAGCCCGTACCACTGTCATGAGCACAGGCCGGACTGTCAGATTCGCTTTTACGTGCCGCCGCTCGTTCGTTTCCGCCCCGCCCAACCCGACCAATTTGGGACATGGGTTTGCACCTGATCTTTATAGTATTGAGTAGAGCGCGAGAAGGGCACCCTGAACGCACGCGGGCGCTCCGCTCCCAGCGCCGGAACGGTCCCGCGCTTCAGCCGGGGGAGAAGTAAATAGGTTGGATTCCCCATATTTCATACCTTCCTCCTTGCGACGCACCTCAGGCCCTGCTTTCTTAAAAACTCTACGCCGGATGCAAACGGACCACGCTCCGTTTGGCTCGCACACCTTCGAATTCAGATTGCTTTCCGCCTCATGTCTATCAAAATCGGCATCAACGGCTTTGGCCGCATCGGCCGCCTCTGCTTCCGCTCCATTCTGGAACGCGACGACCACAACTTCGACATCGTCGGTGTCAACGACCTCACCGACGCCGAGACGCTGGCCACGCTCCTCAAGTACGACTCCGTGCACGGCCAATTCCCGGGCGAGGTAAAGCTTGACGGCGACGCGCTCGTCGTGGACGGCGACCGCTTCCCCGTGTTCGCGGAGCAGGACCCGACGAAGCTCCCCTGGGGCGACCTCGGCTGTGACACTGTCATCGAGTCCACCGGCGTTTTCCGCACCCGCGAGAAAGCATCCCAGCACATCGACGCCGGAGCGGACAAGGTCGTGATTAGCGCCCCCGCCAAGAGCGAGGTCGACGCTATGGTGGTCCTCGGCGTCAACGACGACATCCTCACGGGCGAGGAGGAGGTCGTGTCCAACGCCAGCTGCACGACGAACTGCCTGGCCCCCCTCGTCAAGGTGCTGGACGACGCGTTCGGCGTGGAGAGCGGTCTCATGACCACCGTTCACTCCTACACGGCATCGCAAAACATTGTCGACGGCCCACACGGCGACCTGCGCCGGGCCCGCGCCGCGGCGGAGTCCATCATTCCCACCACCACCGGGGGAGCGAAAGCGGTGGGCAAGGTGCTCCCGCACCTCGACGGCGCCCTCGACGGCATGGCCATGCGCGTCCCGACCCCCAACGGCTCGGTGACCGACCTCACGGCGGTCGTGGAACAAGACGTCACCATCGAGGACGTAAACGAAGCCTTCCGCGAGGCCGCTGCGGGCGACCTCGACGGCATCCTGGCCTACAGCGAGGAGCCGATCGTCTCGCGCGACATTGTGCACGATCCGCACTCCTGCATCTACGACGCCCCGTGGTCGAACGTCGCCGGATCGCAGGTCAAGGTGGTGGGCTGGTACGACAACGAATGGGGATACGCCAACCGCACCGTGGCCCTCGTCGAGAAGCTCCACACCCTGTCGTAGTCTCCGGGGGACCGTCCGGTCCCCCCTTCTTTCACGGATGCCCCTATCGACCATGTCGAAGCTCACCCTCGACGACATCGACGTTCGCGGCAAGCGGGTCCTCATCCGCGTGGATTTCAACGTGCCCCTCGACACCTCGGCCGACGGGAGTCCGACCGTGGCCGACGACACGCGCATTCGGGCCGCCCTGCCCACCATCCGCCACGTCCTGGACCACGGCGGCAAGGCCATCCTCATCAGCCACCTCGGACGGCCGGGGGGGCAACCCGTTCCCGACCTCAGCCTCACGTGCGTGGCGGATCACCTGGGGAGCCTCCTCGACGAGCGCGTTCGTTTTTCGAGCAACACCGTCGGCGACACGGTGGAAGAAGTCGTCGCCGCCATGGGAAACGGGAGCGTCATCCTGCTCGAAAACACGCGGTTCGACCCTGGGGAGAAGGCAAATGACGAGGAGTTCTCGCGGGCGCTGGCCGCCCTGGCCGACGTCTACGTGAACGATGCCTTCGGGGCCGCCCACCGCGCGCACGCCTCCACCGCGGGCGTAGCGCAGTTTGTAGACACGGCCGCCATGGGCCGCCTCATGGAATCGGAGATTGCGGCGCTCACCAAGGTGCGCGACGACCCGGAGCATCCGATGATCGCCGTCCTGGGCGGGGCCAAGGTATCCGACAAACTCGGCACGTTCCGGGCCCTCAACGACACGGCGGACGATCTCCTCGTCGGCGGCGCCATGAGCTACACGTTCCTGAAGGCCCTCGGACACGAGGTGGGCGCCTCGCGCGTGGAGGACGACCGGCTCGACGCCGCCGAATCGCTGTACGAGGAGGCCGGCGGGCATATTCACCTCCCCAGCGACCACGTCGACGCTGCCTCTCCCGACGCGGACGCCGAGGGGTCCGTTGTGGAGGGCGACATTCCCGAGGACTTGATGGGCCTCGACATTGGCCCCGCCACGCTCGCGGAGTACCAGGACCTCATTTCCGGGGCGGCCACCATTGTGTGGAACGGCCCAATGGGCGTGTTTGAGGTGGAGCAGTTTGCCAGCGGCACGATGGGCATCGCCGAAGCCGTGGCCGACGCCACGGCGAACGGCGCCTTCTCGGTTGTCGGCGGCGGCGATTCCGTCTCGGCCCTCAACCGCTCCGGCCACTCCGACGACATCAGTCACGTCTCCACGGGCGGCGGCGCCATGTTGACGTTCCTGGAAGGCGCCCCCCTTCCCGGCATTGACGCCCTTACGGACGCGTAGGGGGTCGACGCGTCGCCCCCCTTCGAGTCGTCTTCTCCCTGCCCCTCCCTTCCCCGCGTCATGGCCCCTGCTGCCTCTCTTTCGCCCGTCTTCCTCCAGTTCTGGGCCCCACCGTTTACCTGGCGGGTCGTGCTGGCCGGGGCCGTCCGCGTGGCCCTCATCGTCGGTATCGCCTTCGTCGTCCTGAAGGTGGTGGAACGGGCCGTAGAGCAGTGGACGGCGCGCGTGGAAGACCTGTCGCCGTCCGACCCAAAGCGGCAGCGGGCCGTCACGCTCAGCGGCCTGGTGAAGTCCATCACGGGCTACGCCGTGTGGGCCGTGGCCGGCATTATGGTGCTCAGTGAGGTTGGGCTCGACATCGGGGCCCTGCTGGCCACCGCCGGAATCGCCGGCCTCGCCGTCGGGTTCGGCGCGCAGACGCTGGTGAAGGACGTGATCGGGGGCATCTTTCTGCTTTTCGACGATGTGATCCGCGTGGGGGATCTCGTGACGATCAGCGGCCACACGGGCACCGTCGAATCCATTGGTGTTCGACTGATCAAGCTCCGCAAGTTCGATGGGGAGTTGGTGATGATTCCCGCGGGGGAGGTGCGCACCTTCGGTAACAAAAGCATCGACTGGGCCCGTGTTGTGGTCCCTGTCGGCCTGAGTTACGATCAGGACATCGATGCCATCCTCCCCATCATGGAACGGGTGGCCCAAGGCTGGGTCGAGGATCACTCGGACATTGTGCTGGACGAGTCGCCGCAGGTGCAGGGGCTTATGGACTTCGGCGACTCGTCGGTCACGGCCCGCATCGCCGTGAAAGTGAAGCCCGGAGAGCAGTACGCCGGCGAGCGCGAGCTCCGACAGCGCCTGAAGCGGACGTTCGATCAGCAGGGCGTCTCGATCCCCTTCCCGCAGCGCACCGTCCACCGCACCCCCGAGGGCGACGGCCCGCCCCGGACGCCCGACCCGCTCCCCGACGACGCCGACGCTTCTGCCGATTCTCTCGACGAAGGTGCCGACTGACCGACCGCTCTTATGCCCGCCGCGATTTCCGTCTCCGACCTCTCGAAGACCTATCGAACGGGCCTGCTCTCCCGATCCACCGTGAAGGCCCTTCGGGGCGTGTCGCTCGAGGTGCCCAAGGGCGAGATTTTTGGGCTCCTCGGCCCCAACGGCGCAGGCAAAACCACCCTGGTGAAAATCCTTCTCGGGCTTGTGCACCGCTCGGGCGGCACCGCGCGTCTGTTCGGCACGCCCGTTCAGACCCCGGCCGCGCGCCAGCGGATCGGGTTTTTGCCGGAGAACCACCAGTTTCCCGGGTTCCTCACCGCCCGGCAGACCCTGCACGTATACGGCCGCCTGGCCGACGTGCCCCAGATCCGACGCGAGGAGAAAATCGATGAGCTGTTGCGTCGGGTGGAGCTCTATGAGCGGCGCGACACGAAGGTAAACACCTTCTCGAAGGGGATGCTCCAGCGCCTCGGGCTGGCGCAGGCCCTTCTCAACGACCCCGACCTCCTCTTCCTCGACGAGCCGACGTCGGGCGTCGACCCGGTCGGGCGCCGCACGCTCCGCGACCTGGTGCTGGAACTGCGCGACGAGGGCGCGACGATCTTTCTCAACTCGCATCTGCTGTCGGAGGTCGAGAAGGTCTGCTCGGGGATCGCCATTCTGCGCGACGGGGAGGTGGTGCGGAAGGGCACCATCAAGGAGCTGACGGCCGTAGAGCGGGTGTACGACCTCGTGTCGACGCCCGTCCCCGACGATGTCCTCGACGACACGGTTCTCCGCTCCTCGCCCGACGGCACCGCCCCGGCCCCCGACCTCCGAGCGTACCGGCTGCAGGCCGACGACCGGGCGACGCTCAATGGCGTCCTCGACCGCCTCCGCGCCGCCGACGTCCAGATCGAATCCATCACCCCCCTCCGCCGCTCGCTGGAGGATTACTTCATCGACGTCGTCGACCCACCGTCCGACGTCGACGCCACCGGATAAGCCGTTCTGCCGTTTCGTTTCCTGCCCCTCATGCGCCCGCTCTACGGACTCTTTCTGCTCACTTTTCGCGAGCTGTGGGCGAAGAAGGTCGTGCTCGGCCTCTTCGTAATCAGCTCTCTGGTGCTCCTGGTCGTCACCTTTGCCCTGAACCTGAACGTGGTGGAGGGGTCCCTCCAAGGGCTGCGCCTCTTTGGACAAGAGGCGACCCCGGCCCCCTCCGCCAACGGCCAAGGGGCCTCGGAGGGCCCGCAGCTCACCTTGACAAACGTGGTGGTGACGGTCGAGGCGATCGTGGCGGGCATGGCCTACTGGATCGGCATCCTGCTCGCCCTTTTTGCCTCCGCCTCGCTCTTTCCTGAGCTGCAGGCCCCCGGGCGCGTCGAGCTCCTTCTCTCCAAGCCCATCAGCCGCATGCAGGCGCTGCTGGGACACGTGCTGGGCGTGTGGGTGCTGGTGGGCATCCTGACAGTGTACCTGATGGGGGGCACCTGGCTCATCATGTCGATCAAGTCCGGGGTCTGGCACCCGCGCTTCCTCCTCTCCATCCTGCTGGTCGTGGGGATGTTCGCGGTGATGTACGCCGCCGTGCTGCTGATGGGCGTGTGGACCGAAAGCACCGCCCTGGCCCTCATCGTGTCGTACGGCCTCATCTTCGTGTCGCTGGTCCTGGCCGGCGCCGAATCCATCGGGCCGCTCCTCGGATCGGTGGGGCGCCCCGTGCTCTGGGGGCTCTACCACGCCCTGCCCAACTTCTCGGAGGTCACCGAACTCGTGGTGCGGCTCGCGCGGGACGACCCCATTTCGTCGTGGTATCCGCTGTGGTCCTCGCTCGCCTTCGGGGGCGTGGCCTATGGCGTGAGTGGGTACTGGTTTGTCCGTCGGGACTTTTAGCCCCGGCCGCCGGATCGCACGAGACCGGGCCTGAATTTTCGGTCGTCCGCCCGTACGTTGAACACGATCGTACGCCCTCCCGCACCTGTTCTCGTCTTCCATGGTCTACTCCTCGCCCGACGCCGTTGATTTCTCCCTTGCGGACTGTCCGTCGCTCCCCCGGCCTGGACGCGTCGTGCTCACCACCCCGACGCACTTCGACGTGGAGTACGTGATCAACCCCCACATGTCCAACAACGTCGGGCAGGTCAATAAGGCCGTGGCGTTTCAGCAGTGGAAGGCGCTCCGGGCCGCCTATACGGCCCTCGACGTGGAGCCGATCGTGGCGACCGGGCAATCGGGCCTCCCCGACATGGTCTTCTGCGCAAACCAAACCTTCCCGTACTACGACCCGGACACGAACACCCACGGCGTCGTTCTCAGCCGCATGCACGCCAACGAACGCACGCCGGAGGTGCCGTACTACGCCGATTTTTTCAAGCAACAGGGATTTGAGATCCAGCGGCTGCCAGAGGACCTGGACGCCGACTTTGAAGGCATGGGCGACGCAATCTGGCACCCTGCCCGTCGGGTGGTCTGGGGCGGGTACGGCTTCCGTACCACCCCCGAGGCCTACGAGGCCCTCAGCGACCGGCTGGACGCGCCTGTGATGCTCCTCCGACTGACGGACCCCGACTTCTACCACCTCGACACCTGCTTCTGCCCGCTGAACGAGGACACCGTCCTTATCGCCGCCGAGGCCTTCGACGAATCGGGCCGCGCCCTCATCGACCGCTTCTTCGACACCGTCATTGAGGCGCCGGACGAGGAGGCGCGCCATCAGTTTGCCTGTAACGCGCATTGCCCGAACGGAACCCATGTGCTGATCCAGGAAGGCTGCGACCAAACCAACCGCCGCCTGCGCGCCCACGGCTTCCGACCGGTGGAGCTCGACACGAGTGAGTTTCTAAAATCGGGCGGCTCGGTGTTCTGCATGAAGCAGATGATCTGGTAGTCCCGCTCCGTTCACAGTCCCTCCCCCGGCGTGCCCGACCGCTGTGTTTCCATCGTCATTCCCACCCTCAACGAAGCGGCCCACCTGGGGGCCACGCTGCGCCGGATTGAGGCGCAGTCCCGGCCCTTTGAGGTGCTGGTGGTCGACGGGCACTCGACGGACGACACCGTACAACACGCAGAGGCCGCCGGGGCCACCGTCCTGCACACCGACCGGGGCCGCGCCCGGCAGTTGAATCGCGGCGCCGAGGCAGCGTCGGGGGACATCCTGCTGTTCCTGCACGCCGACACCCTCCTCCCCCGCAACGGACTGTCGCTGATTCGGGAGGCACTCTCTCCCTCCTCCGCCACGGCAGGGACCTTCCAGCTCGCGTTCGACCGCCCGTCTCCACTCCTGCGCCTCTACGCCTGGTGCACGCGCTGGCCGTGGATCCGGCTCTGCTTCGGGGATCGAGGGCTGTTTGTCGAACGGTCCGCCTTCGAAGGCGTGGGCGGGTATCCGGAGTGGCCCCTTTTTGAAGACCTCGAGCTGGCGGCCCGTCTGCAGGCCGACGGGGGCTTTCGCTTCCTCTCCGCGGCCGTCACGACCTCCGCCCGCCGCTTCGAGCGGTGCGGGACCCTGCGCCAGCAGGCCCACAACCTGTACCTCTGGCTCCACTACATGGCGGGCACGGACCCGGAGCAGGTCGCCTCCCTGTACCCGTACCCGTCCGCCGCCTCCGAGGCCGCGGACCCGGCGTCCACACCTCCCTCTACCCCGAAGCGGTCGACGTCTCCTCCGCCCCCTGAAACGCGTTCCCGGTAATCTCAAACCGGGCCCCTCCCGTCCGGCCGTCCGTCACCGTCAGGTCCGCCCCGTGCGCCTCCACGATGGTGTTCACGATGGCCAGCCCGAGCCCGGTTCCCTCCTCCGACGACGAATACCCGTCCTTAAATACCGTCTCCCGTTTGTCTGACGGAATGCCTTCGCCGCTGTCCTCCACGTAGAACCCCTCTTCGAGTCCCCCGACCCACACGGTCACATCCTGCCCTCCGTGCTCCACGGCGTTCCGGAACAGGTTCTCCAACAGCTGACGCACACGCCCCTCATCGGCCACCAGCCTGCGGTCCCGCTCCACGTACAGCCTCGCCTGAGCCGTGGCCACGTTCTGCCACGAGGCCCGCACGGCCTCCGACAGGACGAATGACGTACACGCCTCCCAGTCCACCTCCACGCCGTCTCGGGTCAGCGTGAGCACGTCGCGGATGATCTCGTTCATTCGGTCGAGCGCCTCATCCGCGGACGACAGGTGCTTGCGCATCTCGTCGGGCAGCGGGGCGTCCTCCCGTAAAATGCTCAGGCGGCCCTTCGCGACGTTGAGCGGATTGCGTAGGTCGTGCGACACAACGCCGGCAAACCGGTCGAGCCGCTCATTCTGGCGCTCGAGGCGGAGCGTGTTTCGGCGCTGCGAAAGCTCGTAGCCCGTCCAGAGCGTCATGAGCTCCACCACCGTCCGCTCCTGCTCCGCAAAGGGCTCGGCCCGCGACCCCGAGGCGGCAAAGCAAAAGGTGCCGTAGAGCTCGCCGTTCACCACCACCCGCGACCCGATGTAGCTCCCCAGTTCAAACGCCTGGTAGGCCGGGTCGTCCTTCCACCCGTCGGCCGCTGCGTTCTGAACAGCGAGCAAGCCCCCCTCTTCCTTGATCGTCTTCCGGCAATACGCCTCCGACAGCGGGCACGTAGCTCCCTGTTGGAGCAGCGGGTGTGTGCCCACAGTCTGCACGATGCGCTGCTCCCCCTCCTCAATCCGTGTCAGAAAGCCGTACGGAAGGTCAAGAAATTCGCGGCCCACCCGAAGCATGGTCGACACCTTGTCCTCGAACGGCACCTCCTGGTTCGCGGCAATGCGGTACATCTCCCGGAGGGCCTCCTGCTCGGTCTTCAGCGCCCGTTCCGCCTGCTTTCGTTCCGTAATGTCCTCGACCGTCCCCACGAGGTGCGGGCGCTCCCCATCCCCCTGACGCTGCTCCCCTCGCACCCGAACCCATCGCGGCCCCGCCTCCCTGTCGAGGGGGACCTCCACATCGAATGGGGGCCCTCCCACAATGCTCGCCCGGGCCGCCCGGGTGAGGGTCCGCTGCGCCGGAGTCGGAAAAAAGCGAAGGGCGTCCTCCACCCCGAGCGTCATGCTCCCCGACGCCCCGAGCAGCCGCCCCAGCTGTCGCGTCCCCTTCACCTCCCCGGCCTCGGGATCGTATTCCCATCCGCCCGTGCGGGTCGCGTCCCGCACCTGCCCGCGAAGTGTGTGGGAGGCAAGGCCCTGATCCGCATCGTGCCGCGACAGCTCGAACCCAATCTCCTCCGCCAGTCGCTCGAGAAAGGCCCGATCGTGCGGTTCAAAAACCGACGGTCGGGGCTCCCGGTCCACAAAGCAGAGCGTACCATACAGCGTACGTCCCACCACCACTTTCGTCCCCAGGTAGCACCCCAGCTCGTGAAACTCGTAGGCGGGATCGTCTCTCCACTCCGTCTCCGCCACATTTCCGACGAGCAATGTGTCCCCGTTCGCGACAACCATCCGACAGTACGTCTCCGACAGGTCGGTCGTCTCCCCCTGAGCGATCGAGGGATGCGACCCGCGCACCTGCACGATCTCGTGGGTACCGGCCGCCGGGTCGATGTGCACAAGATGACCGTTTTCGACCCCGAAGTACTCGGTGCCCAACTGGAGGGCCGCTCGGATTCTCTCGGTCGACGAGTGGTCCGTTTCCGAAAAGATCCGGTGGAGCCGGTCCGTAGGCCCTGCATCAGATGACACCGGAGAAGGATCCGCGTTCACAAGTTCTGAGCTGTTGTATGAATAACGAAGCCGACTGGGTACGTCGCTCGTCCACCCTACGACCGGTGGGGTCCGCCACAGGACTCAGGACAGACAGAATCGGCAAAATCACTCAGGGGGCCGCTGGGGAGCCGCAACGCGCGGGCCACGCATCGGCGGGGGACGGCGTGGTGGGGGGCGTACCATGCATCGATACATCGATTGTTAACATACCGGACACGAATTTGGTTCTCTGTGCGCCCCCCTCCTACGGTTGCTCGTTCCGAATGGGGACCGTACATGTCACCGTCGTGCCCTCTCCTTCCGCCGACTCGATGGTGAGGCATCCACCAATCAAATCCGCCCGATACTGCATCAGGTGCAGGCCGAGGCCCCGGGTCGACGCCCCCGCCCCGCGCTCCTCCCCATTCGACGGCCTCGTCAACGCCTCCTGCACCTCCGCCGGCACCCCCTGCCCATCGTCGCGGATCCGAAGGACAATGTTCTTGCCCGCGTCCGCCCCCCGCCCATCCGTCTCCTCCACGCTTCTCCGACTGGCCTCCACGTCGAGATAGAGATCGACGCGGGAGGCGTCCGCGTGAATGACTGCGTTGCGGAGGGCTTCCTGCGCGATGCGGTACAGGTGGCCAGCGATCGTCGCGTTTGACACCGCCGGCACCTTCCGGTCGGGAAGGTGGAGCTGGCAGGTCGTCTCGGACACCTGCTCCTGCTTGTCCGTCAGCTCGGAGAGCGCCCGTGTCATGTTTTCGGGACACACGTTGGTGCCCGCCAAGAGGTGAGACAGCGAACGGGCCTTCTGCGCCCCTTGCCGTACGGACGTCTCAAGGTTCTTCAACCGGCTCAAAAGATCCTCGTCGTCCACAATGTTCTGCTCGACCCGACGCCGCAGGTTCTCAATGCTGATCGTCGCCGCGATGAGATCTGACGCCAGGCCGTCGTGGAGCTCTTGTCCGATGCGTCGTCGCTCGCTTTCGCTTGCGGAGAGAACTTCTTCTTCCAGTTGCCGATGCTGCGTCTGGTCGATCCCCACCCCAACCGTGGAGCCGGGCTGCCCGTCGACCGCCGCCCGGGTCCACTCCACGTATCGGTAGTCGCCCGTCTGAGTGCGCACGCGGTGCCCCTGCTGCCACCCGTCGCGCCCCTGTGCCCAGAACCGGCGAACCTTCTCCTGCTCGTCGGTCGGGGCGAGGGCGTCCCACAATATCGTGCCCCGAAGGTCCTGTGCGACATACCCCGTCTTCGATTCAACCGCCGGGTTGACGTACTGGACGGCCCCCTCGGCGTCGAGCACCACCACGAGCACGTCGGGCACCGAAAGGAGGGCGTCAGTGAGGGCGGAGGCGGGAACCGGAAGGCCGGAAACAGAACAATTCATGAGGCGCCCACTGGCTCATACAAAAATCATACTTGTGAAGAAGTATAAAACTGACTGCGGCACGTTTCATGAATCGCCAACTTTCCGGGGGCTCCCCCCGAGACCTCATGGGGTTGGGAGGCGCCGAGGGGCCTCTCAGAAGGGTACGCCGGGACCAGACAGGGAGAGGACACAAGGGAGACTCGGGTCCCTGTTCGCCCCCATCCAGGGTCACACCTGGGGCCCGCGGGACACACTCCGCAGCCCCACAAAGAAAGAGAACGCCGAACCCCCGTTCGAGGCTCGGCGCTCTCTTCTACCCGCAGTACGTTTTTCGATCTATCGCACCCGCTGCCGGGCCGGGTGGTCGGGATCCGGCTCCGTCACCCCGCGGTCGGCCGGATCGCCGTCGCGCTTCAGGCTTCGGTTCCAGTAGAAGATCCCGAGCCCAAACAACAGTGCCGCCCCGAAGCTCATCAGGCCGTTAATGCCGGCAATGCGCATCTGCGTCTCCACGACGGGCGTCGGCCCGATCGGCTCCGTCACTACGATGGAGGGATTGGCCCCGGGGCCGACCCGCACGGACAGCGTTTCCTTCCCCTGCAGGGCGGGCACGATGCCGTGCGGTAGCGACAGGCGATCGCGCGTGAGCACTGTCCCGTCGGGCATCGGGATGCGGAGGCCGACATAGTCGTAGGTCACCTGCGTCCGATTCTCGATGTGAATCGTCTGAACTTCGGCCGTGGCCTCGGTGCCGTTGGCGTTGGTGGTGTACAGATCGTACACCACGGTGCCCTGATGAAGAGCGATGCCCAGGAAGAACAAGGGAAGAAGCCAGGCAGCCTGAGCGATGCGTTGCGTAAGGGGCGTGCTCACGGAAACGAACGGGTTGGTGAGTGGACCGGCACAGGTCAAACGCCGGGCCGGAGTGCGGGTTGCGGAAGGAGCGGGGGTTACGAGAGAAAGAGGTACGGCTTCCACGCCTCGTCGACCGCTCCCGCAAAGTCCCGAAGAAACATCACGTAGCTCGGGCGGAACGGCTGTCGGGTCAGCTCCATTCCCGCCTCCTCGGGCGTGCGATCCCCCTTCTGATTGTTGCACGATACGCAGGCCGCCACCAGATTCTCCCAGGTGTCTCGTCCGCCGCGGGACTTGGGAACGACATGGTCGATCGTAAGGTTGCTCGTCGCCCCGCAGTACTGACAGGTCTTGCCGTCCCGTTTCAGTACATTTTTTCGGGACAGCATTACCCGCTTGTACGGCACCTGGGCGTATTGCTTCAATCGAACGATGCTGGGCCACGGCATCTTCGTACTCGGGGAACGTACGAACTGCCCGTCGGCCGACTCGACGAGGTGGACCTTTTGCAGGTGAATGAGGATGACCGCCCGTTGCACGCTACACACCGTGAGGGCACTATAATCTTGGTTGAGCACCAGTACGTGTCCGTTCATTTCCAGCCCCCCTCCCACGCGAGCCCATTCTCCGGCCTCCAACGTGTACTCATGCTACAGGACGGTCGGCTCAGCACAACAGAAACAGCAAAAAAACGGGTACTGAAGAGTCACCTCCACCGGACATCCGGCGTTAATTAGAACCGTGTCGACTCTGATTTATGGTCCACCACTGCCTATCGTGGACCCCGCACCTTTGTTTCTCTGGGGAGCGGGCGTCGGGCACCGAAAGCGCTGTGTGACGGGTTTGTCACTCTATTTCCCGCGGATCCTTCTATTTTCCATGCCCCCCGCCTCCCGGGCCACACGTGGGCCGTCGAGGAGCGTCCCCTCTCCGGGTCCTTCCCCTTTTTGGTCGTTCATCCATTGCCCCACATCCACCCACGCCAAAAGCCTCCCTCGTACCGGACAAAGACCTGACGCGACCGACGGGCGCACGAGCGACATTGGCCAATCCAGTTATTTTGCATACCAGGGCCCCGCCGCCGTGAGTGGTCGATCCGTTGCATTTCTTTTTGCCGTCGTGGGCCTCACGATCGCCCTCCTGCTCCCCACCCCCGGATCTGCGCAGGACGTCGGTGCCGACTGTGCTGAACGCACGGCGACAAACGCCACCCTCCTCCTGCCCGAGAGCCTGAACGTACAGAACGAAGGGCGGCCGCTCTCCCCCCCGCTCGTCTTCTCCATCGTGAACGCCCAGGGGGCCTGTGCCGGACGGGGGACGTGGGCGGGCACCGGAACGTCGCTGACCATCTGGGGGCGCACGAGCGACAGCGACCTCCCCTCCGCCGCCGCGTCCGGTCCGCTGGCGCCCGACGACTCGTTGCGCATGCGCCTCCACAACCCGACCGAGGCCGCCCCGCAGTCCGCGCGCCCCGTCACGTTCGTTCTTCGCGACGGGGCCGAGCACCTCGTCGGCCGCCCGCGCTTCGTGCCAAACGGCATCTACGTCGTGGACCACATCCGGGTGGAGCCGCCCCTCGCCTCAGACGCCTCCACGACACCGAATTGAGGGGTGCGGCGGAACAAGTACGACTCTGACACGATCCGGGCCGCCCGCCCCGGAGCCCCGCGGGCCCCTGAGGTGTTCCTCCTGTCTACCCCGAGTGTCATCCGAAGGCGCAGTAGAACAGCGCCAATCCTTCCGTAAGGGAGAGGGAGGAACGCGCCGCCCTCGTCCGATTCCTCCGCGTACCTTCGGTATTCCCACCCCCCTTCTCTTCTCGACCACCGTGAGCACCCAAACCGCCCCGTCCCGTGTCGACTTCGAGGTCCTGCTTCCGAGTTTTCGGAAGTACTGGTATTTCGTGGGGGCCACGGCCCTCCTCTCCTTCCTTGCCTCTCTGCTGGAAGGGTTCAGCATTGGGATGCTCATCCCCTTCCTGCAGACGTTCACGGAAGGAGAGGGAAGTCCCTTTACCACCGGCATAACCTGGATCGACACCTACGTCCTGGGCGTCGGGGCGTCGCGTCTCACGCAGATGTACTACATCTGTGGCGCCATCCTCGTCGCCACCTGGCTGCGGGCCCTCTTCGCGTACCGGACCGCCATCCTGGCCACGGTGAGCCGGTCGCGCATCGTGGAGGACCTGCGCATGCGCCTCGTCGACCAGTTGCTGTCCGTCAACCTCAGCTTCTATAGCAAGACGCGATCCGGGCAGATCCTCAACAGCATCATCACGGAGATCGCGCGCACGACGACCGCGCTCGGCATCTTCTTCACCGTCGTCACGCGCGGCTCGTTGCTGCTGGTGTACCTCGGCCTGATGTTCTGGATTTCGTGGGAACTGACCCTCTTCGTCCTCGGCCTCCTGGTGGTTTTGTCTCTCGGGCTCACCTCCCTCATCCAGCGCGTCCGCGAGCAGGGCTCCGTCGTGACGGAGGCCAGCGGCACGTTCACCGAACGGATTTCCGAGTTTATCGCGGCGATCCGCACCGTAGTGGCCTACAACCGACAGGAGTTTGAGCGCAACCGCCTCGAAACGTCCGTCAACGACCTCGCGGAGTCCGTCGTGGAGACCACACGGCGCACCTCCATCATCCGCCCCCTCTCAGAGGCCATCATCGGCACCCTCCTCGTGGTGTTCATCGTGATCACGGTGCAGTTCTTCGTGGTGTCCGGCGACCTCGGGATTGCCTTCGTCCTCACGTTCCTCTTTGCTCTGTTCCGCGCCCTCCCCATCGTCCACGAAATGAACGGGCTGCGGAGCAACTGGGCCGAGAACCGTGCCGGCCTCGCCAACGTGGCCGCGCTGCTGCGCCGCGAGGACAAGCCCTACCTAGCCGACGGCACACAATCGGCCGGTCCCCTTCGCGACGGCATCACGTTCGACCACGTCACCTTCGGCTACCGGTCGGACGACCCGATTCTCAAAAACATCGACCTGCACATTCAGGCCGGCAAGATGACGGCCCTCGTGGGCAGCTCGGGGGCGGGCAAATCAACGCTTGCGGACCTCGTCCCCCGCTTCTACGATCCCGATGAGGGACGCATCCTGTACGACGGCGTGGACCTTCGCGACCTGGTTCAGCACTCGCTGCGCGAGCGCATCGCCGTGGTCAGCCAGCACACCTTCATCTTCAACGACACGGTGGCCGCCAACATCGCCTACGGCCGTCCCGGCGCCTCCCCCGAAGACATCCGGCGGGTCGCGAAAGAGGCCAATGCCCTCGACTTCATCGAAGACATGGAGTCCGGATTCGAGACATCGCTCGGCGACAAGGGGCTCCGGCTCTCCGGGGGCCAGCGCCAACGCATTGCCATCGCCCGCGCCCTGCTCAAGGACCCCGACATCCTCATTCTGGATGAGGCGACCAGTGCCCTCGACAGCGTATCGGAGCAACTGGTCCAGCAATCCCTCGACCGGTTGATGGAGGGCCGGACGGTGCTCGCCATTGCGCACCGCCTCTCTACGATTCAGAATGCAGACTGGGTGGTCGTTCTCGAAGACGGAGAAGTCGTTGAAGAAGGCCCCTACAGCGAGCTGCTCGCGCGGAACGGCCACCTGTCGACCTACCACGACATCCAGTTCCAGCTTGCGGGATCCTAAGCCGCGGCCCCTGCCTTCCTCCCTACACGCTCGGTTTCCATGCCCAAAACCTACCTCCTCATTCTCGGGGCCCCACGGTCCGGCACAACGCTCCTCACCGCCATGATCGGCCGCCACAACGACATCGCCATGCTGAACGAGGACTTTGGCGACGCCATCGACACAATCATCAGCAAACCGATCGTGGGCAATAAGCTCTGCATTCCCAACCAGATCGAGCTGGACCGGAAAAAACCGGCGTGGGCACGACTGCTGGGCCCCGCCGCCCACGATCGGCTGTACCGGCACGGATACTTCACCCGACGGCCCGAGGCCGCCCGCTCCATCAACGAGTACCTCTCGACCAAGTCCCCACTCAAGGTGATCGGCATTCTCCGGGACGGAAACGCCGTGATCTCCTCCATCGTCCGGCGGGGCGAGCAGACCGAAGACACCGCCACGTACCGCTGGCGACGAAGCCTGGAGATCCTCCACACCCTCTCGCAGCGCGCAGATGTGGACCTGCTGCTCCTGCGGTTTGAGCAGCTGGTGCAGGCCCCCGAGGAGACGATGCACCGCGTGGCCGACTTCCTGGACCGCCCCTTTCAATCGCAGATGTTGGAGGGCTACGCCTTCACGCCCATTTACTCCAACCAGGGCATCGACCCCGAACGAGCGTCTCGGCACAAGGCGGAGGCGACCGACTTTGCCCTCGCCGACCGATTTCCTGCGTCCACCGCGCTGTACGACGCGCTGGTGGAAAAGGCCGCCCCGGTCCCTGTCTAACCGTCCCCCGCCCGCCCCCTTTCTTCCGCCCAGACATGTCGACCCCGTTTTTCATCGTTGGGGCCAGCCGCTCAGGAACGACCCTCCTGCGCCTGATGCTGAATGCCCACTCTCGCCTCTTCCTCCCCCGGGAGCTCAAATACTTCCAGACCCTCCACGCCCCGGTCGATGTCGAGTCCTGGACCTCCCCCGTTCCCGACGACACGTACCGGCGCCTCGTGCGGCAGTACCTGGAGGCCCGGCGCGACCTCTTTGCGACCGATCTCGACCGCCTGGAGGCCCAGATCGCAGAGGACCCAGAGCGTACGCTTCGGGGCCCGTACCGGGTGGTCCTGGAGCATTTGTGTCGGCAACACGGCAAGGCCCGATGGGGCGAAAAGACGCCGCACAACTTGTTCTACGTGGACGTGCTCAACGACATGTTTCCCGGAGCGAAGTTCATCCACGTCGTTCGCGACCCGCGCGCCGTCACCCGCTCGATGAACGCGATTGCGTACTACTCCGGCGAAACTGTATTTAACGCCCTGAACTGGCGACGGTCGATTCGCGAAGGAGCGACCGCCTTTCAGGACGTCCTTTCGCCCGACCAACAACTGAACGTCTCGTACGAGGACCTGGTCTCTGCGCCCGAAGCGACGCTCCGCACGATCTGTCGCTTCCTCCACGAAGCGTACGAGCCCGCGATGCTCCGATTCTACGAGACCGCGGCCGACCACATGCCCTCCACCATCCGCACGCCCGCCATACGGAATCCGGTGAATCAGAAGAGCCTTTCGAAATGGAAGACACAGCTGACGCGCACCGAGATCGAGATTGTGGAGGTGCTTTGCTCGGCTGAGATGGAGCGTCTTGGGTACGAGCGATTGACCGACCCTGCACTCACGATATACGGCCGGATCGTTTTAAAAGCGGCGTACTGGCACTGGAAGCGCTGGCAGCACCGAGCGCACCGCGGATATGAGATCAGCTACCCCTTCCTCTCCGGGCTCCACGCTCGACTCCGTCGCTGGCGCCCGCGCCTCCGCTCCCTGTTCTAGCGAGTGCCACACCCCCCCTACCCGATGTCTACTGCTCCTATTTTTATCGTCGGTGCCAACCGCTCTGGCACCACGCTCCTTCGGCTCGTGCTGAACGCGCACTCCGAAATCGCCATCCCGGACGAGATCAACTACTTTTACGGGTTTACCAAAACGGAAATCTCGTACGAGGCGTGGACCGAGCCGCAGCTCTCCGCCACGGAGTACGAAGCGTTTGTGGACCGCTTCCTCGACGCCAATCGGCCCAAGGTCCGGGAGTTGGACCTGTCGTCCGTTCGGGCCGAACTCCTCGACGGGCCCCAGGACTTCCGGCGACCGTATCAGGTGCTGCTGACCCGGTGGGCCGCCCACTACGGAAAGGCCCGATGGGGCGAAAAAACCCCGGGCAACATCTACCACTCGAACATCCTCATCGACATGTTTCCGGACGCGCGCTTCCTCCACGTGGTGCGCGATCCCCGGGGCGGCGTCGCCTCCATGCAGCGCGTCTCGTTCTTTAGCTCCGACGCCACCTTCAACGCCCTGAACCGGCACAAAATCATGACGCACGGCCGCGACTGGCTCGCCCGTGCGGTGCCGGCCGACCAGCGGATGGAGGTGCGGTACGAAGACCTTGTCGGCGCCCCCCAGCACACCCTGGGGCGCATCTGCGGCTTCCTAGAGACGGCGTACGAGCCCGAGATGCTGCGCTTCCACCAGAACGCCGATCGCTTCATGCTCGACGAGGCGGCGTCCACCTACAACCAGACGGCCACACGTCCCATCAGCCCGACAGAAGCCGAAAAATGGCGCAGCCAGCTGAGCGAGTCGGAGATCGCCATCATCGAGCGGGTCTGTGCCGACGAAATGGACGAATTCGGATACGCCCCGGTGGGGGCCGCGCTCTCGTGGGGGGCCGCCTGCCAACTGGCCGCGAAACGGACGTACTGGGCATTCCAGTGGTGGCGGTATCGCTACGACCGGCACTTCGCCGTGCTCACCCCCATGTTTTTGGGGGTTCGCGCCCGCCTCCGCTCCCTGCCCCGCCGACTGTGGGCGCGCTGGACCCGCATGCTCTCGACCTCGTCGTGATGCCCGACCGCCCGGCAGAAGTGGACGGCACATGATCCGAACCTCCCCCCCGGCCCCTGGCAATGACTGATGCCGCCGGGCGCTACAAGTGCGACCTTACAACTCCCCTTCCGATCTCCTCGCTGCAATGCGCGTACTTGCCTGCCAATCGCCGTATGGCCAGGGCGGCGTCGGCCAACACTTTGCCCACCTCGTCCGCGAGACCGACGAGGGCGTAGGACTGGCGTACTACCTCAACCCCGCCCCCGCCCCCTCCGACGGCCCGCGGGGACGGCCCCTGTCCGATCGCTCCTACCAGTGGCTGCATCGATGGACGCCCCTCCGCTACAGCCTCGGATGGTCCAGCTACGTGAAAAACGATTTCTTCGATCGCCGGGTCGCGGCCGCGCTGGACGCCCCCGCCGAGCGGTTCATGGGGTTTGTCGGGCAGTCCCTCCACAGCTTCCGTCGGGCGCGCTCGATAGGGTTTGAGACGCTCGAACTGGTCGCCGTCAACAGCCACGTCGACAACGTGCGACGGCTTCATTCGCAGGCCGAGGCCGCCTGGGACCTCCGCGGCGCCTCCTGGCTCAACGACTGGCAGCGACGGAAAACCCTCGCCGAGTACGCGGCGGCCGACCGGATCTTCGTCCACTCGGACTACACGCGCGACTCCTTCCTCGCGGCCGGCATTCCTGCGTCCAAGCTGGAGCGCACCTACCTCCGCCCCGATTCGCGGTTTGTGCCCCCCACCGACCGCCCCGACGACGACGTCTTCCGGGTCGTCTACGTGGGCCGCGTCGACATCACCAAAGGCCTGCCCGTGCTCCTGGAGGCCTTCCGCACGCTCCCCGATCCCGCCGAACTCACCGTCGTCGGCGGCTGGCCCACCCGCCAAATGAAGCAGTTCATGGAAGGCTGGATGGCCCGCGAGCCGCGCCTCCGCATGGCGCCCGGCGACCCGCTGCCCGCCCTGCACCGGGCCAACGTGTTCGTCCACCCCTCCTACGAGGACGGCTTCGGGTACGCCCCGATGGAAGCCCTGGCCTGTGGCGTCCCGGTGATTGTCACCGAGGACACCGGCATGAAAGAGTACGTCCAGGACGGCGTGAACGGCTTTGTCGTGCCCACGGGAAACGTCGACGCCCTCCGCGACCGGCTGCAGCACCTCCGGCGCCACCCCCTCCGCCCCGCTCCCCCTTCCGTCGCCTAATTCCCATGCACATTGGCCACTTCGTCCGCGACCTGGACGGCCAGGGCGGCATCGAAACGTACGTGACCCGCTTGGGCGACGCCCTCGTCGCGCGCGGACACACGGTTACCTACTGGGGCCTCCAGGGCGCGCCGGGCCCCTCCCGCGTCCGAGTGCCCGATGTAGAAACCCTCTACACGGAGGCGGAGGCACGCGGGGTCGACGTACTCCACCTCCACAAGTCCGTGCCGGGCGCCCCCGCTTCGTCCCTCCCCCTCCTCCGCACCGTCCACGACAACGGGGCCGCGTGCCCGAGCGGCTCGCGCTACCTGAAGCGGACCGGCACGCCCTGCCCCCGCATCGCGAGCCTGCCCGCCTGCCTCTTTGGGCACTACGTCGACGGCTGCGGCAGCCGCCGCCCCGCCAAGGTGTGGGACGGATTCCAACGGATGGCCGACAACAGATCCATGATTCCGGGCCGTCCCACTTTTACGGTGAGCCAGTACCTGAAAGATGAAATGGTGGCCGCCGGGTATCCGGCCTCGGACCTCCAGGTCGTGCTGTCTCCCGGCCCCGCCGGGCCCCCGGCGCCGCGCCCACTGCCAACGGACGGGCCGCCGCGTCTCCTCTTCGTCGGCCGGCTCGTTCCCGAAAAGGGCGTCGACTGGCTCCTCCGATCCGTTGCCCACCTCCCCCGCCCGGTCCACCTCGACATTGCCGGCACCGGGGACCATCGGGCCGCCCTGGAGACGCAGGTCGAACGGCTTGGGCTCGCCGATCGGGTCACCTTTCACGGATGGGTGGACGGCCTGGCGCTCGAGGCTCTCGTCGACGGGGCTCGCGCCGTGGTCGTGCCCTCGGTGTGGCACGAACCGGCCGGCCTCGTCCCCCTCGAAGCCGCCGCCCGGGCCCGCCCCGTGGTGGCCGCTCGGGTGGGGGGACTGCCCGAATACGCGCACCCTTCCTTTTCGCACCTCGTGCCGCCCAACGACGACGCGGCCCTGACGGACGCCCTCTACCGTCTGTGCACAAACCCGACGGTCGCCGCTCGACGGGGACGGGCCGGCTACGAACACGTGCGGGCCCACCATTCGATGGATGCTTTCCTCGACCGCCACGAGGCCCTGTACACGTCTCTAGCGAGCCGCCGCTCTCCCTCCGCCCCCCCTCTTCGATGAGCACCCACCGCCGCTATCTCTTTGTAGACGTGCTGCGCAGCCTGGCCATCGCCCTGGCCCTTGCCGCTCATGCCTTCAACGACTTCAATGTCCTGGATCCCCTCTCCGGGTTCGAGTACACGGCCCTGCGGAGCCTCACCCGTGCGGCCGCGCCGTCCTTTATCTTCATGTTCGGCATGATGCTGGAACTGGTCTACGCCCGGCGAATTTCCGCGTCCGGCCTCTCTCCGGTCGTGCCCACGCTGCTGTGGCGAAGCCTGCAGTGTTACTTCGGGTACGTACTGACGGTGCTCGCCGGATGGGTCTTCGGCCTCTTCGACTGGAGCCACGCCCTCCAGGCACTGGTGTTCATCTTTGGGGGGCACCACGGCAACATCCTGAAATTCTACACCGTGGCCCTTCTCGTAGCCATTCCCCTGCTCGCGCTCCGCGACCGGATGGGGCTCGGGCTCACCCTGGGCGTCTGCTTCGGACTCTGGCTCCTGAGCCCCCTGCTTAACGCACTCGCCACCCTTCCTGTGGGTCGCTTTGGGGGCATTCTGGAGCTTGGCACCCAGATGATTCCCTACAGCCTCACGTTCATTGGCGCGGGGATGTGGGTCGGGAACAGCCTCCGGCGACCCGAAACCCTCTCGGCCCGGTTCCACCTCCACGTCGGCCTTCTCCTGGCCGTCTGCGCGGGCGGCGCGGGCCTCCTCATGCTGCAGTCTTCCCCCTCCGCCGTCCTGTACTCGTACCTCGACTACTACGAGTACCGCGACTCGTACCACATCGGGTACTACCTCCTCGGATTGCTCCAGGCCCTCGGGCTGTGCCTCCTGTTCTTTCACCTCGTGCCGTACGGACGGACGTCGCTGTCCCCCGGGTCGCCCCTGCTCACCTTCGGGCGCGCCTCGCTTCTCTCGTTTACGCTGGGCAACATCGTGCTGAATGTGCTCGTCGGTCGCGTCTTCTCCACAGGCTACGATGGCCTCGTCTTCACAGTCGGGGTCCTCGGCCTCGTCCTGGTCCTCGCCCTGGGACTGGAGCGGCTGCTCCGCGCAGTCCGCACGCGCCCGGAGTTGTCGATCCTCCTTCGGCCCGCGACCTTGCTTCAGGAGCGGCTGGTGGCTCCGGCGAGTACGGTCCTGCTGAAGGCCGGTCGGGCCGTGCAGGCACGTGTCCACAAACGACTGCTGTTGCTCTCCCCGTACCTGCCCCGGTTCAAGTAGCGCCCCCGGCCCTCCGACGGCACACTGTATCGCAGGGTTGAGGAGAGGAAAGCCAAACCTCCTGCCTGCCCGGCCCCCGTGCGTCGTATCGTAAAGTTCCACGCAGCCCGCATGCTCGGCTGGATTTCGTGTCTCTATTCCCCTTTCGGTTTCCCCATGCCCATTCCCCGCAACGGCCACGCGGCCGCCCCGGCAGGCAACACGACGACGCCTGCCCCTCACTCGGAGCACGGGCCCTCCTCGCCCGGCCGCGCCCTCAGTAAGCATCGGTACGATGTCGTTCTGGGCTGTCCCCGCTCCGGCACCACCTTCCTGATGGAGACCCTGGCGGGCCTCCCCGATGTCGAGTGCATGACCGGCACGCTCCTGCCCGTCTCCATCCCGCAGGTCGTGAACGCGGAGTCGCTGCCCCTCGCCCTCTACGACGCGCTCACGGTGGCCTTCGAGCGAAGCCTCGACGACTACATGTCCTCGGGCCGCTTCCACTCGCGCGCCGCCGCCCTGCAAAAATGGGTGAACGCCCCCACCGGGCTTTCCGGACTCCTCGACGCAGTCCGCGGGCGACGCTCGCAGCAGCGTCTGATCTACAAGGAGCCGTTCCTGGCCTTCGCCCCCGACTTCGTGTGCGACGCCCTGCCCGAGGCAAAAATTATCCACATCTACCGCGACGGGCGGGACTGTGCCAATTCGCTCGTGCGGACCTACAATGTGCTCACCGACGACAGCCTCACGCACCTGCTGGGCGCGGAAATGCGCCTGGGCCGGAAAGTGGACGACCGGTACGTGCCCTGGTGGGTCGAGGCGGGCCGGGAAGACGAGTTCCTGGCTGCCAGTCCCTACGGGCGGGCCATCTGGATGTGGGCGTACATGACCCGCCGCTGTCACACCGTATTCTCCTCCCCCGAAGTCGCCGCCAGCGGCCGGGTGCTCCAGCTCCGGTACGAGGACTTTGTGCAGGCCCCGGACGTCCACGGGCGACGCATCCTCGAGCACCTCGACCTGGAGCCAAGCCGTAGCTTCCTCCGGCGGCTGGGCACGGCCCACGCCGGGTCCATCGGCAAGCACGAGCGGCGGTCCGACGCCGAAATTGAAGAGGCGGAGCGCATTGCCGGCGCTGAGCTTGCCCTGTACGGCTACCACTGATCGCCCCTTCCCCTCATGGCCTCCGTTCACCTTCTGTCCGTCGCGGCCCGCTCAGGCACCCCGTGGCCGTACGCGTTCGACGACCTGGAACGCATGCAACGATCGGCCGCCGCGGACCGCTTTGGGGCCCACCGCCTCACCGACGACCCGGCGGCCGCCGACATCATTCTGTTCGTCGAAAACTGCGATCCGGCCCGGCACTACCTGGAGGTGCGCCGCCACCCCGTCTACCGGGCGCACCGCGACCGATGCTTCCTCTTTAGCCGACACGACTTTCCGGTCCCGTTCCTCCCCGGCATCTACGCCTCCATCAACCGCCGCTGGTACGACCCCCAGCGTACCCGCTCCGGGTTTTACCTCGACGTGTTCGACAAGTCGTTCCTGGCCGAGGCCCCCGGACCGACCACGCGCGACTACCTCTACTCGTTCATCGGGCAGCTGTCCACCGACCCGATTCGGGCGGCGCTGGCAGGGCTTTCGCATCCGGCACAGTTTGTCTTCGACACCTCGCCGTACTGGCCGTACGCCGACCTTCCCGAAGACACGCGCCAGGCATTGGAAACGCAGTACGTCGATGTGGCGCGCCGGAGCAACTTCGTGCTCTGTCCGCGGGGCCGCGGCGTGAGCAGCATCCGCCTCTTCGAAATGATGCGGACGGGGCGCGCCCCCGTCATCATCGCCGACGACTGGGTGCCGCCGGACGGCCCCGACTGGGATCAGTTCAGCCTTCGCGTGCCGGAGGCCGAGATCGGCGCCCTGCCGGCCCTCCTAACCGCCCGCGCCGACGACGCGCTCGAGATGGGGGCCCGGGCCCGGACGGCGTGGACCGATTGGTTCAGTCCCAGCGCCGCCTTTCACCGAACGACCAACTGGTGCCTGGACCTCCAGGCAACCCGGTCCGCCGCGACGTGGCGAACACCGTACCGCGTGGGGCGCCAGCTCGCCCACCCCAAGTACCTCCGATCGGCGCTCCGGACGGCGTTTGACTACGCCCGTCTCGCATAACCTCATCGGGCCCCAACAACGCCCGTGCGACCGGTTTCGCGCCTTCGGGTGGCTCCCGGTGGCGCCGCCCCGATGCCAGAACCGCATCGCTCCCATCTGCCGGAAGGCCCCGACGGCATCAACTGCCTGGGGCAGACGAGCCTGTCCTGGCCCGTCCCTGTCGCGTTTCGCCTCCCCGTCGGGGTTCATCCGAAAGGTTGATCCGGCAGTATCCAAAGGAGTGCCCCCAATCGAAGGGAGAGCCGCATATTGCGTTTCCCCCTTTTCGGTGCATCTTTCACCTTCCGCCAATGCGGATCGACCTTCTGTTTCCTGCGCTGCCCCCGGCCTACGACGGCATTGGGGACTACACTGCCCACCTGGGCGCGGCCCTGGCCCCGAGGCACGACGTGCGCATTCTCACCGCCTCCCCCGATGCCGACCCGGTGCCGGGCTGTCGGGTCACGCCGGCGTTCGACCTTGCGTCCCGTGCGGGCATCCAGGCGGTCGCCGAGCCCCTCGCCTCCGACGTGCCCGACTGGCTTGTGCTCCAGTACAATCCCTTCAGTTACGGACGGTGGGGCCTCAACCTGAGTCTCCCCCGGACGATTTCCGCCCTCCGCACCGCCCGCCCCCAGATGCGGGTGGCGCTCATGGTGCACGAGCCCTTCGTCCCCGTGGAAAACTGGCGGTTTGCCCTCTTTACCACGTGGCAGCGGTGGCAGCTCTGGGCGTTGGGATCGGCGGCCGACGCCCTCTTCTTCTCAATCGAGCCCTGGGTCGACCGATTTCGCGCCTGGTTTCCCAACACGCCTCTCCACCACCTGCCGGTAGGATCCAACATCGACCGCACGCCCGCCCACCGCACGGCCGACCGCACCCAGTTGGGCCTGCAGTCCTCCGACATCGTGTGCGGGCTCTTTGGGAGCGCGCATGAGTCCCGCGACTTCGATCTGGTTCGCACCGCCATGCTCCGTCTTCTCGACGAAGGCCTGCCCGTGCGGGTACTGCACGTGGGCACCGGAGGCGACCAGATTCGAGCCCCCCTCGGCCCCGATGTGCCGCTGGTGGCCGCGGGCCCCCAGCCGGCCCCGCTCGTGTCGCGCTACCTTTCCGCGATGGACCTATACCTTGCCCCCTTCCGCAAGGGTCTGTCGGCGCGACGCGGGTCCGTCATGGCGGCCCTCCAGCACGCACGTCCGGTCGTCACCACCCTCGGCCCGGATACGGGACCGGCCCTGCAGTCATCGGCGGGCACGGCGTTTCTCGCCGCCCCCCTGGGCCGCCCCGCCCCCTTTACCGAACAGGTCCGCCGCCTCGCACTCGACCCGGCGTTGCGGGAGCACATCGGCGAGGCCGGGCAGGCTCTTTATCAGTCCACATTCGACTGGCCCCGCCTCGCAGAGCGAATGGAGTCCCTCCTTTCGCCCTCGGTCCCTTCCCCCCGTTCCCGCGCTCCGGTTTCCTAACGTCTCATGGCCCTCCAAACGCTTTTCGACACGGCCCGCGACGACAGGCGGGCGTCGCTCCTCGCAGGCGGGGTGATCTTGATCTCCCTCTGCGGGTTCGCCCTCCTGTTTCAGAGCCAGCACGAAGAACTGCTTCGGCTCCTCAACCTCGCCTACCTCGGCCTCACGGTCACCATCGGGTTCTGGCTGTACCTTTCAAACCCGGCCCTCTACCTGGGCTTCGCCTGGTGGGTGTGGTTTTTGTCGCCCTTTGTGCGACGACTCATCGACTACCAGATTGGGACGTTCACGCCGCCCAACCAGGCCTTTGTGTTGCTCGCGCCCTTTGTCGTGAGTGGCATCGCCCTGTTTGACCTGCCCCGCTTTGGACGAGAGCTCCGCCACTCCTTCTTCGCCCCCATTGCCCTGTGCTTCATCGCCGTGGCGTACGGGTTTCTGGTGGGGCTGCCGACGGTCGGCGGGTTTCCCGCCACCGTCGCCCTGCTCAGTTGGCTCTGTCCCCTGCTTCTGAGCTTTCACGTGATGGCCCACTGGCGCCAGTATCCCCGATACCGGCGCGTGGTGCGGGCCACCTTCATCGGCGGCACGCTGGTGATGGGCGTCTACGGCCTCATTCAGTTCTTTGTGCTCCCCCCGTGGGACGCGCTCTGGATGGAGCGGTCGGGGATGCACTCCATCGGACGCGCCGAACCCATGGAAGTGCGGGTGTTTAGCACCCTCAGTGCCCCCGGCCCGTTCGCCACGATCCTGTGGGCCGGGCTCCTGCTCGTCTTCGACGCCCGATCCACCCTCGGGACGCTCTCGGCGGTGCCCGGGTACATTGCCTTCCTCCTGTCACTCGTCCGGAGCGCCTGGGGGGGCTGGATGGTTGGGATGAGCGCCCTCGTGTGGCGCTTCCCGGGCCGCCTCCGCACCCGCCTCGTCGCGATCATGGTCGTCCTTGGAATCCTCATTGTGCCCATTGCCATCACGGGCGAGATTGCCGAAACGACGGGCGCGCGGCTCGAATCATTTAGCTCGCTCCAGGACGACCACAGCCTCACCGAACGGCAGACGATGTATCAGCAGGTGACGGGGGAAGTGCTCTTCAACCCGATTGGGATGGGGATTGGGAGCGCCCTGTACGACAGTGGCTTCGTGACCATTCTCTGGCAGCTCGGCTGGTTTGGCGGCGCCCTGTACCTCGGCGGCCTGCTCTGGCTGCTGTACAACGCGGTGTTCCTGGCCCGCCCGGCCCCCAACGACCAGTTCGCCTTGATTGTGATGGCCGTCGCAATCGGCTACTTCACGATGCTGCTCTTCGGACGCGAGATGATCGAGGAGACCGGCGCTGTGCTCTGGTCGTTCCTGGCCCTGGTCCTGGCGGCCCACCGGCACCACCAACACCAACAAGCGACCGAGGCCGCCCTCTCCCCCGACGCCTCTTCTCCTCAGCACGCCTACACGGCCCACTAACCGTGAACATTGCTCTTTTTCACACCACCCTTCCCGAGCCCGACCGCAAAGTCGGTGGCGTAGAGGCCGTGGTGCACCGTCTGGCGAGCGCACTCGCAACGCACACCGCCCACAACGTGACGGTGTTCAGCCTGACCCCGGCGCCCACGGATGCCCTGTACGAGCACACGCACCTCTTCCCCTCGCTCCCGGCCCTCCACGAGCAGTCGGTGCTCCGGTGGGGCGTGCTCCCCCTCCTGCTGAATGCAGTGTCGTTTCGGGACCACGATGTGCTGCACCTGCACGGGGACGACTGGTTTTTCGTCCGTCGGGGACTCCCCACCGTTCGCACCATGCACGGGTCGGCCCTGGAAGAGGCCCGCACTGCCTCCTCCTGGAAACGACGGTGGGCCCAGCGACTCATTTATCCGCTCGAACACATCGCGACTCGCCTCGCCACCCTCCCGCTCAGCATCGGCCCGCACACCGCCTCCCTCTACGGCATCGACCAGCTCGTCAATAACGGCGTCGACCCAGAACGCTTTTATCCGGGGCCGAAAGCCTCGGCGCCCCGCCTCCTCTTCGTGGGAACCTGGGCGGGGCGGAAGCGAGGGGCGTTTCTCTTCAACACGTTCGTGGAACGGGTGCTACCGGCCGTGCCGGACGCCACCCTCCAGATGGTGAGCGACACGGTAAGCGACGCCTGTCGCCGTCACCCCCAGGTTGAGGTGTTCGCCCACCCGAGCGACGAAACCCTCGCCCGCCTGTACCGCGAAGCATGGGTATTCGCCTCCCCCAGCGTGTACGAAGGCTTCGGGCTCCCGTACGTCGAGGCAATGGCGAGCGGCACGGCGGTCGTGTGCTCCCCCAACGGAGGGGCAGAGTATGTCCTTGATGACGGGACGTACGGCGCGATCGTCGAGGATGCCGAGTTCGGGGCTATACTGGCCCACCTGCTCACCTCCACAGACGCTCGACGCTCCTGGGAGGAAAAAGGGCGACAGCGAGCCGAGGCCTTCACGTGGGCGACCATTGCCCGCACCCACGAAACCCTGTACGAGCGCGTGGCGTCGGGCCGGGCCGCCCTCTCCTCATCGCCGTCGCTCCCCCCTGCCTCCGCCTGAGGTGCCCCATGACTCCCTCCCTGCCCTCCTCCGCCGCTCCGCCGCCCGAGGCCTTCGCGTCCGATCCGATGCGGGTTCTGCAACTGGGAATGGGCTGGCTGCCCGAACAGTCCGGAAACGGCCTGGACCAGATGTATCACGGCCTTGCCCGGCATCTCCCGGCGGTCGGCGTCGGCGTACACGGGCTCGTTGCCGGGTCGCCGTCCGTGGCCGCCCAGTCGGGCGGGGCCGTCCAGTCATTTTCGCGCCCCGAGACGCCCCTGCCCCGTCGCCTCTACCACGCACGACAGGCCATCCGTCGCGTCCTGGATACGCACGATCCCTCGGTCGTCGCCGCGCACTTCGCCCTGTACGCCGCCCCGGGGCTCGACCTGATCGGCGACCGCCCGCTGGTGGTCCACTTCCACGGGCCCTGGGCCGCCGAGTCGAGCACCGACGGCGGCTCCCGCTCCCGATCGGTCCTGAAGGCGGCCCTCGAACGCTACGTGTACCGGCGGGCCGGCCGGCTCATCGTGCTTTCCTCGGCCTTTCGGGACGTGCTGTGTCAGTCATACGGCGTGCCGCCCGACCGGGTGTCGATCGTGCCGGGCGGGGTGGACCCGGACCGCTTCGACACGGGGCTGACGCGCCGGGACGCCCGACGCCGACTGGGATGGCCCACGGACCGCCCCCTCCTGCTCTCCGTCCGGCGCCTGACCCAGCGAATGGGCCTCGAACCCCTCATCGACGCGATGCGCACCGTCCGCCGCATCCATCCCGAGGTCCTGCTTCTCATCGCCGGCAAGGGCCCCCTTCACGATGCTCTCTCCGCCCGCATCGAGGACCTGGGGCTACAGCGTCACGTGCGCCTGCTCGGATACGTCCCGGACGCCGACCTGGCCCTCGCCTACCGGGCCGCCGACCTGTCCGTGGTCCCGACGGTCGCGCTGGAAGGGTTTGGCCTCATCACTGTCGAGTCGCTGGCGGCCGGCACGCCGGTGCTGGTTACGCCGGTGGGCGGCCTCCCCGAAGCCGTGCAGGCCCTGGCCCCCAACCTCATCCTCCCGGCGGCGACGGACCCGTCATTCGCCCCCCAACTGGCCGCGGCCCTCGATCAGCCGTCGCTCTTTCCCTCGTCCGCGGAATGCCAGCAATACGCCCGCGAGCACTTCAGTTGGCCTACCATCGCACGGCGTACCCGATCCGTCTACGCCGACGTTCTGAAATAACGATCTCCTATGCCTCCCCCTCGCATTCTATTTCTGGACCAGTCCGGTGCCCTCGGCGGCGGCGAGTTGTACCTGCTCGACGTGGCGCGGGCCTACGCCAACACGAGCCACGTCGTGTTGTTTGAGGATGGTCCCTTCCTCGATCGCCTCCGGGCCGAGGGGGTCTCAGCGGAGGTGATGGAGGTCGGCGAATCCGTTCACGCCGTCCGGAAGGAGGCCGGTCCCCGGGCCTTGCTGTCTGCCCTCCCCGGCCTCACGCAGGCCGTGTGTCGCCTTGCTCATCGGGCGCGCGACTACGACCTGATCTTTGCAAACACTCAGAAGACGCTCTTCATGGGCGGGCTGGCGGGCTGGTGGTCAGCTCGGCCCGTCGTGTGGAACCTTCACGATCTCCTCTCGCCCGAGCACTTCACGGCGACGACCCGACGCCTGGCCGTCTGGGGGGCGAATCGGTTGGCGTCCCACGTCATTGCCAACTCGCAGGCCACCCAGCGCACCTTCACGGATGCGGGCGGACGACTCCCTACGTCGGTCGTCTATAACGGCATCGCCCCTGCTCCCTTCCGGGCCGTGGGGCCGGCCGAGGTGGCCCACCAGCGCGAGCAACTCGGGCTGGGGGCGGCGCCTGTGGTGGGGGTCTTCAGTCGCCTGGCGCCGTGGAAAGGGCAGCACGTTCTCCTAGACGCGGTCGCGACCCTGCCCAACGTTCACATCCTGCTGGTCGGAGATGCGCTGTTCGAGGGTGACGACGCGTACGCAGCCGCTCTCCGCCGGCAGGCCGAGGAACAGGGGCTGAGCGACCGAGTCCACTTTCTGGGCTTTCGGGAGGACGTGCCCACCCTCATGCGCACCTGCGACGTGGTGGCTCACACCTCCGTTTCGCCCGAGCCGTTTGGGCGCGTGATCGTGGAGGGCATGCTGGCCGAACGCCCCGTGGTGGCCACCCGGGCCGGCGGCGCCCTCGAAATCATTGACCACGGCGCAACCGGTTGGCTGGTGCCCCCCGGAGAAGCGTCCGCCCTGGCCACCACGCTCCGCGACTTGCTCGCCGCCCCCGATCGCACCCGGTCCGTCGCCGCCGCGGGCCGACGGGCCGCCGAGGCTCGCTTCTCTCCCACCCAAATGCTGTTGGGCATCGACCGGGTGTTCCAAAAGATCTGTCCCACGTCCTCGCCGATCCCCCTCCCGGATTCTGTTTGCTCGAGCGACCACGTCTGCAAACAAACGTGATCATTTCTCCCATACAGGTAGCTTTCTCTGCGGCGGGCGGCCCGGGGCTCCCTCGCTCAGACCGCATACCCTTCTTTTATTCACACTAAACGAACTTTATTATTCCTTTACAGAATTAGGAATTTTATCTCTCACTGGCAGCATGAGCGAGAGCGTTCCGCCAGAAGATTACGGAATTTCCTCCATCCGACCCACAAACCCGGGTCTTTTCGAGTCTCTCCGGGCGGTCACGCGTGTATATCTTCATCTCTCCATTGGGACGCCCATTACAGTTTGATCCCCAACGGGGCAGTCCGACGGGGTAAATCACCTGGTGAGTGAACTTTACAGACCCGCCCCACACCTCATTCTGGTGGAGCAATTGAACCGCCGATCTCTGGTACGCCTCTTGAGAGCAACGTCCGGGTGAGCGTCGGATCCGTCGCGGTTCGTCCCCTTCACCCACAGTGTAGCCCATTCATGCACGATTGGCTGTATCCCCTGCTGCTCGCTCCCCCTCAGGTTGCGATTTGGAGCAGTCTCCTCCTCGTCCCTCTTCTGGGGTGGGGGATGTCCCGCTTCGCCCGGCACGTTCGCTCTTCGGAGTCGGATACGGCCTCATCTCTCCTGAGATGGCTTCCCGTCCCCGTCATGCTGGTCCTCCTGGTGTGCGTGGCCGCTTTCCAATTTTCGGCCTTCCCCCTGAGTGACAGCAACAACATCACGCTCCCCATCGAGGTCATTGGCCCCGACGGGTACACGGAAACCGTCACCCTTAACGCCTCGGATCCCGCCTCCGTCGAACACCTCTGGGTGCGGGCCTACTCCATCGGCTACCCCGGCTTTCGAGGGTACGATACGGACAAGGCCTCCATTCGGCTGAACGGGGGCGACTGGGTCGACATCAACAACAGCGTGGTCACGTGCCAGGAACCGGAGGCAAGTACGCAGTGCGTGTCCGGGCCCATGCACACGATCCGGTTTCGGATCCCCATCTCGGCCCTCGGATCCCTTCAGGAGACCAACACGCTTTCGTTTCGCTTCAACTACGCCAAGCCCGGCGCCGTGGGCGATCCGTCGACCGGCTACCGCATTCTCGGGCTGGAGCTTCGCGACGGCAGCGGAACGGATCGCGTAGAGGGCACGACATTTTCCTGGGACGACCCCGGCCGTTGGTCGGCGCCCCAGGGCGCACGTGCCTCCGAGGGAGAAACCCTGTGGCACGAGCGCGACCTTCTCATTGACGGCTGGAACGGCCCTGCGATTCGGGCGAGCTGCGCGGACTGCCACACCAAGAGCGGCTACGACCTCCAGTATTTCGCCTTCTCCAACGAGTCGATCGTCCAGCGCGCCCGCTTCCACGGCCTGTCTCGATCCCAGGGCGAGGACATCGCCGCCTACATTCGCTCCATCTCCCTCACCACCGAGGGCGGACAATCGTACGATCCGCCCGGCCGCCCGTGGAACCCGCCCTACCAGCCGGGCCCCACGGCCGCGGGCACCCGCAGCGACGGTGGCCCCCGGACCAACGGGCAGTCGTTCTCGGACGCCCCCTCCACATACTGGGCCGCCGGGGCCGGCGCGGAGTGGGCCTTGGATGAGGATCGGGTCACCAAGGACTTCCTTTTCCCGAATGGCATTACCCCCTCGGCGGACCCAATCACCGGCAAAATCAACACCCGCGAAATCCCGGTCGGCGTCCAAATGCCAGACTGGAACGAATGGCTGCCCATCGTTCACCCGATGGACGCCTACGGGTCGAACTTTACCAATCACTACGTCTGGAACTACTACGAGAACGAAGTCCCCGGCATTCGGTCCGGAGGCAACATCAAAAAAGTGAGACGGGCCGTGAAGGAACTCTGGAAGGGATTGGAGGAAGGCTCTCCCGACTACAACGAGTTCCGGGGGCAATCGGTGCAGGACGGCGCGCCCTATGAGTGGGGAGATGCGCAACTGAGTCGCATGCAGTGGGCCCTCGTCAAGTCGTTTGAGCTCATGCATGTGGACCAGTGGGAGGACGATGCCCAGTCCCTCTACGGCCCCGGCGCCGAGCCGCTGCAGTGGCTCTCGGACGCCCGCACCCTCTTCGACCTGGCCCCCCACATTCAGGGGCGGGCCGTGAAAGGGAACGATCCGTTTCTTTTCAACTGGTACTCGACGGTCTGGTATCAACTTCAGGTCGTCATGAATCCGGGCTCCGGCATCGGCACCCGGATTAAACCGCAGGACTGGCGCTACCACTACATGTTCTTGGACAACACGGGCACCGAGAACACCTGGCGCCACACGCTTTCGTACCTCAAGGCCCTGCAGGTGGCCGAGACCATTCCGGAGGACCGGTACTCCGAGGAGCCGCAAGGCTGGCACCTCCGGCACATGTCGCCGATCTTTATCGACCGCCAGCACACCTGGTCCAGCGCCCTGCGTTCGATGGACGACGACGATTACCGTCGCGTCCTGAACGTGGCGGGCCGGATGCTGGTGGAGGGCATGACGGTCGAGCCCCTTTCGAACTGGGAACGTCGGACCGACCGCATCGGCATTGAGCCGGAATCCCATGTCCCGCAAAATATTAGCGGGGGCATCGGAAACAACGTCACGTACGCCGATCACTTCTGGACCGCCCTGCAGAACTGGGGCGAATACGGAGTGTCTCACGACGAGGTCCTTCGCCCGCTGGCCGACTGGGCCGCGAGCGCCTGGCCCCAGGGCGACTGGTCGGGCCGCGTGGCTCCCTACAAGGACAACCCGCCGATCGACCAGCCCTCGGCGAGCGTGTCCTTCCGCCAACCAAGCGACGGCGCCACGTTCACCGATCCGTCGGCAATCGCCCTGGAAGCCTCGGCCGCCCTCCCCGACGAGGAGGTGGAGACGGTCACGTTTTTCGCGAACGGAACCGCCATCGCCACCGACGCCGACCCCGCGTACACGGCCTCCTGGGAGGAGGTCCCCACCGGCACGCACACCCTCCGGGCCGAGGCCGAGGGATCCAACGGCACCACGGCGACCGACGAGATCTCGATCACCGTTGAGGAGGACGCTTCCTCGCCTCCCCCCGCGGACGACCCCGACTCGACCGACGCGAACGTCGACTGGGCCTACTACGAGGGGGCCTGGACCGAGCTGCCGGACTACGACTCCCTGACGCCCGTCGACGAGGGCACCAGTGAGGCCCTCACCCTGACGCCGGCGCAACGAGACAATGAGTTCGGCCTGCGCTTCACCAGCCACCTCAAGGTGCCGGCCGAGGGGGAGTACACCTTCTACCTCAACTCGGACGACGGCTCCCGCCTTGTGATCGATGGCACCCCGGTCGTCGACAACGATGGGACCCACGAGCCGCGCGAACGGTCGGGCACGGTGACCCTGTCGGCGGGCACCCATCCGGTTACGGTCGACTACTTCGAGGCCGACGGCGGGGAGCAGTTGTCGCTTGAGTGGGAGAGCAATCAGTTTGGCCGTGCCCCCGTGGACGGGGACGATCTCCAGCGCTCCGCGTCCGTACCGGGCGAGACGATCGAGTACACCCTCGATCTGCAGCCGGGCTGGAACCTGGTCGCCCTTCCCATCACCCCCACCGATCCGTCGATGGAGGCCGTGCTCGGGGACGCACAGGATGCGATCGTGGTCGTCAAGAACGAGGTCGGCGACGTGTACAGCCCGCAGCACGGCGTCACCACGCTCACGCGCTGGACGCCCCGGGAGGCCTATCAGGTGTACGCCACCGAATCGCGCTCCCTCTCCGTGACCGGGCAGCGCCTCGACTCCGACGCCCCCCTCGAGCTGGCCCCGGGCTGGAACTACATCCCCTTCCTGCCCGCCCAGCCGCTGCCGGTAGAGGACGCCTTCTCGTCGCTTGATGACGCCCTTGTCGTCGTGAAGGATCAGTCCGGGGACGCCTACATCACCGGCGGCCCCGTTCAGGTGAATGAGATTGGGGAGATGCAGCCGGGGGCGGGCTATCGGGTGTACGTGGATGCCGGCCAGACGTTGACCTTCCCGACCGCTCCCTCCTCCTCGACGACGACCGCCGGCCAGACGTCCTCGCCCCCCACCGGCGTAGCCAACGACGCCACCCTCATTCTGGAGGCCCCGTCGCTCGAGGATGGCACGGTCGTCTCTGCCCACGTCGAGGACACCGTCGTCGGGGACGCGTCCGTATCGGACGGCTCCGCGGTCCTCTCCATTCCGGGCGCCACGTCCCTGGTCCCCTCCGACCGTCCCCACGCGGAGCCCGGGGATCGAATCACTCTCCGGGCGGCCCGTGGGGACGCCCCGACACCGATCGAGCCGGTAGCGGTCACCAACCTCCTGGAAAACAGCGAGTCGCCCTCCTCCTCGGTTCAATTCGCCCCGAACGCCGTGTTTGTCGTCGAGGGCAGCACAGAGTCGAATGGCGCCTCCCTCGGAGCGAATCGCCCCAATCCGGCGAGAGACAAAACCGCCCTCACCTACACGCTCCCCGAACCGTCGGACGTTCGGATCGAGATTTACAACATGCTCGGGCAACGAGTCAAAACGGTGGTGGAGGCAACCAAACAGCCCGGTACGCACGAGGTGACCGTCAACACGAGCACGTTGTCCAGCGGCGTCTACTTCTATCGTCTGCAGGCGGGATCGCAGCGCGAAACCAAGAAGATGACCGTCGTGCAGTGAGTCGGGCCCCGGGAGGGCCGGGGCCGTCCGCTCACTTGGGCCGAGGGGAGAGAAAGACAACCGGGGCGGGAATGTGCGCCAAACCTTCCCCCTTTTCTCGGTCAACGGATGGAGGCATTAGCGGCCCGGCGGGCGTAAATTGCCGTTCCCCTGTTTCCCCCAACGGCCCTCCGCCCCTCCCGGCATGCCTTCCCTTCCCGTCACTTTTTTTTACCCGTACGCCGAAGGGCTTCCCGACCCCGGCGACGCGGACCTGTCGAGCCACGCGTTCTGGAGCCTGGAGGGACAGGAGCGACGGCGAGCCTGGCTCCTCCAGACCTATTTCCACCTTCGAAACGCCGGGCACGAGGTCACCCTCTCGGCCGACCTGCCCACCGAGGGCATCATCGCGCTCCTTCCCGAGCCCGAAGCGCTGACGCAGTTCCACCACCAGTATGAGCGGCGGCACCGATCGCTCTTCGTACTCACCATTCGGGCCGACATTTTCGGGTTCCGGTCGCCCCTTGGCGACGCCGACATCGTACAGAACGGGCGCTTCGCCGACGAGCGACACACCTTCTTCGTGCCCCACTGGCCGCAACCCGGCCTCCTGCCGCGCGATCCCGCCCGGGGCCCCCGCATCGAGAACATCGTCTTTAAGGGCGGCTACGGCAGCCTCGAGGCCGACTATCGATCCGACACCTGGACGGCCTTTCTGGCCGACCGCGGCCTCACCTTCCAAATTGCCTCCGCCGAAACCGAAGGCGCCGTGCCCTCCTGGCACGACTACCGCACCGCCGACCTGAATCTAGCCGTGCGGCCTGCGTTTGGGGATGGCGGTCTCCGCTGCGAAAAGCCGGCGTCGAAGCTCGTGAACGCCTGGCACGCCGGCGTTCCCTCCCTCCTCGGGCCGGAGTACGCCTACCGCGAACTCCGCCAGGGTGCCCTCGACTACGTGGAGGTGGCTTCCCTGAACGAGACGATGGAGGCCATCGACCGGCTGCTCGGGGATCGGGATCGGTACCAACAGATGATCGAGCAGGCCCAGATACGGGCCCGCGACTTCACCCCGGCCCGGATTGCCGAGCGGTGGGCCGAGGTGCTGTACGACCGCATCCCGCGCATCGTGACGACCCGGACGTATCGGGCCTCCCGCCCGCTGCCCCTCCGCACCCGCCAGCTCTTCAACCTGCTCACGCGGCCGCCCGCCCCCTTCGAGCTTCGCAAGCACATCGGCCACGTGGTGCGGCAGGCGCGAACCCGGCTCGCGGGATAACCCCGCCCCGCGTGCCGCCTACCGGCGCCGGAGCCCGATCCGATGCCGAATGGGTCGCGTGATCGTCTTCAGGTGGTGCAGGCCACGCCGCCCCGCAAGCCCCACCCGCCAGGACGAGTATCCGAGCGACGAGAACCACCCGCTCCGCCGAAGGTAGTGGTGGAATCGGTCCTCCATCGGGTGGTCGCAGTACGGCTCCCACGGCTTCCGATCGGACGTGTAGTGGATGAGGAAGGGATCCTGGGCGACGGGGTCGAGGTTGCCCCCCAGCATCGCCTCCATCTTGGGCTTCTCTCCCTCATCGTAGAGGAGGTGCGTCACATTCCACCGCAGGTCCAGGGCGCCCCACCGTCCAGCCAGCACCGCATTGAGGGCCTCCTGATCGCCCGGATACGAGAAGCGATTGGACGGGTCCAGCAGGTACTTGATGGCCCGTCCGTGGATGTTGTCTGCCCGCCAGGCCGCGAGGTTAATGAGCATGATGCCCGCGTTGAAGTACCGGGCGTCCGGGTCCAGCCCCAGCCGCTCCCACTCGGCCACCCCCGCCTCCGGACATGAGACGATGCGCTCGGGCACGGCCAGGATGGCGTTCCCGTCGAAGGGCGTACGCCACATCGGCTGTAGATTCCGTTCCACCACCACGTCGCTGTCCAAATACAGCACACGAGTGCACGTCTTGGGAAGCACGTCGGGAATGAGGAAGCGGTAGAACGTGGAGACGTTGAACCGCGGGTCCATGTCCTGCAGATCAATCTGATCGATCGAGGACACATCGGGGTGGTGCCAGTCGAGGGTGGCCCGGTCGTGGGCCCGGCGGACGACCGACGAAATCCGCCGTTGGTGGTCCGCCGACATCCCGGAGTCGAGGGCGATAATCTGGACGGCCTGCTCGGGGGGCAGATGGGTGAGGGCCGACGACAGGGTAACGGCCATCGGCATCGCAAAGCCGTCGTCCCCGGCCGTCACGATCACGATGGGCGCCTCGGGCGAGGGCCCCGCGGACTCCCCATTGGGACGGGCGTCGTCCGGCGTTGGCGGGTGCGACTCCGCCCCGGAGGAAATGCCGGAGGACAAGGAAGAGCGTACAAGGGATCGGGTCATCATCAGACGTGCTTAAGAAGGGAGAGGATCGGGTCGCGCAGCTTTCCGGAGCCCGAGTAGGTGTCGGAGGGGGCGGCTGGCGCGGCGCAGCCAGTGATAGGCCCGGCGCCCGTCATGGAGGGCCCGCCAGGCCAGATATTCGGGACGCGTCAAAAACCCGCTGTGCCGAAGGTAGCGATAGAATCGATTCCGGGCCGGATGGTGGCTGGCCGGATCCCAGGGTTTCGAGTTGTCCGTAAAATGAATGACGTGAGGGTCGGCGGTGAGGGCCTGGGCCGGAATGCGGTATCCCTCATTTCGCTCTGTTCGGCGGCGCCAGGCAGGGTCGTAGACCCCGTGCACCACATTCCACCGCGTGTCCAGCGGCTTCCACCTCCCCGCCAGTATGGCGTTGAAGCCCTCCTGATTGCCAGGCAAGTTCAACTGATCTCGGAAGCGCAGCAGGTAGTCGAACACGCGCGCCCCAACCGCTTCCGCCCGGTACCGGGGCACATGTACCACCATCAGGCCCGAGTTGAAGAACGGGGTCTCGGGAGAGAGCCCGAGGGCCTGCCACCGCTGCACCCCCATCGTGGCGGAAACAAACGGAATCATCTGATCCTGCACCGCCAGCAGCACCGCGCCCCCAAACGCGACCTCCCACAACCGACTCAGATCGCCCTCTACCACCAGGTCCGCATCTAGGTACACGGCTCGCTCCACCCGCTCGGGAAGGCATTCATCGAGGTGAATCCGCGCGTAGTTGATTGGGGAGAAACGCTCCTGCGTCTTCAATCGCGGGGTGCGATACCGGTCGAGTGCAGGCCGCACAAAGCGGAGCGCGGCCCCCTGCCCGTCCGCCACCCGACGCAGGCGATCGCGCGTCTGAGCCGACAGCCCCCCGTCGAGCACGAAGACCTCGGCGTCCCAGCCCGCTCGCAGGTTCTGAAGGGCGGAGTAAAGCGTCACGCCCAGGGGCAACCCAAACGATTCATCCGCGGAGAGGACGAGTACAATCGAATCTGTTGCTCCGTTCGTCGAAATGGAGGGCCCCCTCGCGCGTGCCGGGGACGTCGTCATGCAAAACATCGGGTAGAGATGCTCGATCATTGGCGCTACGTGGCGCTATGCAGGGATCGGCGCCGTCTCAAAGTGGTCCTTCTGCTCGGCGTACAGCCGGTCGCAGAGGCGACCGTCCGGGACCGTCACGTCGTCGAACGAAATCGCCTGGTCTTTCAGCACGTCGCGCGTGAGGACGCAGCCCTCGGAGAGGCCAATTGGCAGGAGGTTGTCGCGGCGGATCACGTCGGCGTTGTCGATCCAGCCGTACGCGTGGAAGCCGCCGATGCCGTCGAGCGTCTCGCCGGCCTTCAGGTCACGCTTCGCAAGGGCCGGCACTTCGCACACCGGGCCGCCCGCCGGGGTCACCGCGGCGTCCTGGAAAAGGACCGCGCGGGCGACGGTGAGGGGCACCTCCAGGTGCGGCAGGTGGTAGGGCGTGTAGAACACGTAGAACGGCCCGTCGCCCATCTTGAGAACGGACGTGTACTGGCGCTTCACGGGGTGGTCGTTGTAGGCAATCACGAACACGCCCGGCCCCGGCTCCGCGCCGATGATGTAGTCGTTGAGCCCTGTCTCCAGCAGTTCGTCCTCCGGGAAAAGGTCCACCGCCTCCATCACGTGGTCGCACCGCGGGCCGTACATGCCCCGCCGACCGACGGGGAACCCAGTGGCGTTGGCCGCCACGGCATTCTCTACCGAGATCTTGGTCCCGTCCGCGAACGAGGTGACCATGTAGGGAGCCTGTCCGTGCTTGTCGGCCCATGCCTGCTGCGTCTCCGGCGTGCGGTAGTGGTCGAGGAGGCCTTTGATGTTGCCGACGAGGACGGGCTTGTAGCCGATGGCGTCCACGAACCGGTAGAGGTTCATCATCGTCCCCGGCTGGTCGCCGTCGATGTCGGTCATCACAACCCCCGCCTTGTCGGCGTATACCTTGAGGATGGGACCGAGCGTGGCGTCGAGCTCGGCGTTGGAGAGCACCAGGTGCTTGCCGTGCTCGATGGCCGCCATCGCCACCTTCGCCCCAAACTCAATGGTGCCGGTGGCTTCAATGATGGCGTCAATTCCCTCGGCCTCGCACACCAGCATCGCGTCGTCGGTGACGGCGTAGTGGCCGCGGGCGATGGCGTTTTCGAGGGCGGGCACGCTGTGTACGTGCCGCACGCCGTCGACCCCCGCCTGTGCGTAGGCCTCCTCGGCCTTCTCGAGGGTCCGGTTGGCGACCGCCACGAGGCGCATCCCCGTCATGGCGGTTAGGATCTGAAGGGCCACGCCGCGGCCCTGGTACCCGGCCCCGACGATGGCGACGCGGATGGGAGTGCCTTCTTCTTCGCGCTTCTTGAGCGCACTGTCTACAATAATCATGGGAATCGGAAAGGGAGGTGGAGAACCGGGAGACTAGCCCGATAAGGTCGGAGAATTGTTGAGGAGGCCGCCGGCCGGCACAGCATCTGCCAGCGCCTCCGGGGTCCCGAGGTCGAGAAACCGGCCGTCGGGGAACGACACGGCGCGGACGGACAGGCCCTCGTCCAACGCGGCCTGAAACAGGTGGCCGAGGTGCCGCTCGTGCGCATCCACCTGGGCCCGGCGGACCGGGTCGTCCACAATCGCAGCGAGGCGCTCGTGGAGCCAGTGGGTGAAGCGCGGCCCCCAGGCGGCCAGACACCAGGCGTCTCGCAGGGCCGTGGCCGCCGGCTTCACGTGAATCGCCCGCACGGTGCCCTCGGCGTCCATGTCCACCACATCCACCGTGGTGGGATCGTCCACCGGCATGCACCCGAGCACAATGTCCGCCCCGCGGTCGGCCAGCTCGCGCCGGAGGCCCGCAAAGGCATCCCGGGGATGGAACAGAATATCGGGAAAGCCGAGCAGGACGACCGCCTCTTTCACGAACGGGTAGGCCTGATCGATGGTGAACGGCACCCCGTAGGAATGGCGCACCATGAGGTACGCACAGGGCAGCCCCACGCGATACCCGTCGCCCCAGTACGCCGGGATGTCCCACGCCCCGTCGCGCAGTCCCCAGTACGCGGCCTCGGCGCCGCCGGCCGTGAGGGCCTCCAGTAGGTGCTGCGACACCACGCGGACCCGCGGGCCCTCGTGGCCCGGAAGCGCCTGCGTGCCAATCGGCAGCAGGGCCTTGCTCCCCGGGAGCGGCGCGATGCGCGTCCCCTCCCCCGCCGCCGGCACGACGCCGACGACATGCTGGGGCAACGAAGAGTCGGACGAACAATCAGGGGCAGTCATGCGGCCGATGCGGGGGACGTGGAGGAGGCCGTGAGTCTCGGCCGCGCGATGCCGTTTCGAAAGGGGAATGCAACGGCCCCGACCATGCCGACGCGAGTCGGCCATCTCCCGACGGGTCGGGTGTAGAGGGCAGCACCGACGCAAATCATGAAGCTACAAAATTGGAGCGAGAACGGGCGTGGGCTCATCCCACAGTCGGCTGGGCCTCAAAGGCCGGCCAGGACCGGTCCTTTTCCGAGAGGACCCGGACGGGCGCGGGCCAGTCGATGCCGAACGCCGGGTCGTCGTAGCGGAGGCCGCGCTCGGCCTCAGGCGCGTAGCCCGCAGTGACCGGGTACATCACCTCGCAGTCGTCCGTGAGCGTAAGGAAGCCGTGCGCGAATCCCCCTGGCACGTAGGCCATGCGGCGGTTGTCGGCGGTGAGCTCAACACCTGCCCACTGCCGATAGGTCGGCGACTCGGGGCGCAGGTCCACCAGCACGTCGTAGAGGGCCCCGCGCACGCAGCGCACCATCTTGTTCTCGGCGTGCGGGGCGGCCTGGTAGTGCAGGCCGCGGAGGGTCCCGCGCTCGGCGCTGTAGCTCACGTTCATCTGTACGATGTTCATGTCGAGGCCGTGCGCGGCCATCTCCTCCGTGCACAGCATGCGGGCGAAAAAGCCGCGGGCGTCGCCAATCGGCTCCGGCGCAATCACGTAGGCGCCGGGAAGCGGGAGTTCGGTAAAGATCATGGAGTCGGAGGCTTAGGCCGCTACTTTAGCGGGGATGGCGTGGGTTTGGCCGTTCGTCCAGAAGAAGCGGTCGTCGATTTGGTCGGTCTCGATGAGGTGCTTCAGCTGCTCCAGCCGCGTAAACGACCGGTGCTGGAAGGTGTCGCGGTCCAGATCAATCTGCTTGTAGATGGCGGCCATTTGCACGGCGCCGTCGCGCAGGGTGTACTTCGGCTCGAAGCCGGGCAGTTGCGTCGCAATTTTCTCGAACGAGACGCGGTAGCTGCGGTCGTCGCCGTCGCTGGAGCCCATCGACACCTCACAGCCCGGAATTGTGGACGCGACGGTCTCGACAATCTCGCGGACCTGGTAGTTTTCCTCGGAGGCCCCGACGTTAAAGATCTCATTGTGGACCACGTCGCGGGGCGCGTCGAGCGTGCAGGCGATTGCCTGGCAGATGTCGAGCACGTGCACCATGGGGCGCCACGGCGTGCCGTCGCTGCGCATCCGGATTTCGCCTTCGGTCCAGGCGTAGCCGCTCAGGTTGTTGAGCACAATGTCGAACCGCTGGCGCGGCGACGGGCCGTACGCGGTGGCGTTCCGGAGGAAGATCGGGGAGAACGTGTCGTCGGCCATCGCGCCGAGGTCGCGCTCCACCAGCACCTTGCACTCGGCGTAGGCCGTGAGCGGGTGCACCGGGGAGGTTTCGGTTTTCAGGCCCGTTCCGTCTTCAATGCCATACACACTGCAGGAGGACGTGTAGACGAAGCGCTCCACCCCCGCCGCTTTGGCGATTTCGGCGAGGCGCACGGTGCCCTTGTGATTGATATCGAACGTGTTTTCGCGGTTGTGCTGGCCGAGGGGGTCGTTGGACAGCTCGGCGAGGTGGCAAATGGCGTCGACACCGACCACATCCGCGGGCTCGATGGCGCGAATGTCTTTCCAGATCTGCCGGACGCCCTCGGGCGAGGGCAGCGGGTAGAGCTCGCCATCGGCGTAGAAGCCGGTGTCGAGGCCAATCACCTCGTGGCCGCGATCGTGGAGCATGTGAACGAGACGATAGCCGATGTAGCCCTGGCTTCCGGTAACAAGAACCTTCATGAGAGTATGGGAGTGGCGGGAAAGGGGGTGATGAGGCCCGGTCAGGCGGGCATGCGGACGGCCTGGCGCTCGGCCAGGCGATCGGCGATGGTCGCGCCGATGCTGAGCGAGGCGGTGGCCGCGGGCGACGGGGCATTGCACACGTTGAGGACGCGGCCCGCGTCGCGGAGGAGGAAGTCGTCGAGGAGGCGGCCGTCGGGGGTCACGGCCTGGGCGCGCACGCCCGCCGGGGCCGGCTGCAGGTGCTGGGCCTCAATCTCGGGCACGAGCGCCTGAAGGGCCCGCACGAAGGCTCGCGTACGAGCGGAGCGCCACATTTCGCCGAGGCCGGTGCGCCAGTAGCGTGCGGCGAGCTTCTGGAAGCCGGGATACAGGAGCGCCTCGGCCAGCTCGCCCCCGTCGACGTCCGTCCACCGGTAGCCCTCGCGGGCCAGGGCCAGGACGGCGTTGGGGCCGCACTCCACCCCGCCGTTGACCCTGCGGGTGAAGTGGACGCCGAGGAAGGGGAAATTCGGGTTAGGCACCGGGTAGATGAGCCCGCGGCACAGGTGCCGGGCCTCGGGGGTCAGCTCGTAGTATTCACCGCGGAACGGCACAATCTGCACGCCGGGGTCGGTGCCGCTCAGCTCGGCGATGCGGTCGGAGTAGAGGCCGGCGCAGTTAATGACGTGCCGCGCCTCCACCTCCCCAGCAGCCGACTGGACGATCACGCGGTCCGCTCGGGGCTGCAGGCCAAGAACGGCGGCGCTCAGCCAGAGCTGGCCGCCCCGCGCCTGCATCCGATCGGCGAGACGCTGGCTCACGGCCGTGTAGTCGACGATGCCGGTTTCCGGAACGTGGATGGCGCGGACGCCGCGGGCGTGCGGTTCGATCTCACGCAGGCGCTCCGGTCCGATGAGTTCACACTCGACGCCATTGGCCTGGCCGTTCTGGTAGATGCGCTCCAGCGCCGGCAGCTCGCCGTCGTCCGTGGCCACGATGACTTTTCCGCAGCGGTCGAAGGGGATGTCCTCTGCCTCACAGAACGCCTCGAGGGCCGCCTTCCCCTCACGACAGGTGCGGGCCTTGAGCGAGCCGGGCGTGTAGTAGATGCCGGAGTGAATGACGCCGGAGTTGCGACCCGTCTGGTGTTTCGCCACCGCCTTCTCTTTTTCGAGGACCACGACGCGCAGGCCGGGGGCGCACCGGGTCAGGTGATCGGCCGTGGCGAGCCCTATGATGCCACCGCCAATAATGGCTACGTCCGCTTGGTACATGGAGAAAGGAGATTGGGGAGAGGGCGGCCGGGCTACTGCCCGTTGGTCGTGACCGGGGAGGGGCGGAGGGGCATCTCGTCCCATACCTTCCACGGGGGATGCTCTTCTGTCCACAGCTTCTCCAGGTAGTTCTTGTCGCGGAGCGTGTCCATGGGCTGCCAGAACCCCGTGTGGCGGAAGGCCGAGAGTTGACCGTCGCGGGCGAGTCCCATAAGCGGTTCTTGCTCCCAGACGGTCTGATCATTTTCAAGGTAATCGAAGACGTCGGGCTCGCAGACAAAGAACCCGCCGTTGATCCACGCCCCGTCGCCCTGCGGCTTCTCTCGGAACGCGTCGATGCGGGTGTCGCCGTCCCCGAGGTTAAAGACGCCGAAGCGTCCCGGCGGCTGGATGGCGGTGAGGGTGGCGTGCCTGCCCTGGCGCCGGTGAAAGTCGACCAACCCCGTTATGTCGACGTTGCTCACGCCGTCGCCGTAGGTGAGGCAGAAGGTGTCGTTCCCCACGAACTCCTGGACCCGCTTGAGGCGGCCGCCCGTCATCGTGTTCAGCCCCGTGTCGACCAGGGTCACACGCCACGGCTCACAGCGGCTGTCGTGCACCGTCTCACGATTGTTCACGAAGTCGAAGGTCACGGTCGACCGCTGGTGGCGGTAGCCGGCAAAGTACTCCTTGATGACCTCGCCCTTGTATCCACAGCACACGACGAAGTCATTGATGCCGTGGGCGGAGTAGATCTTCAGGATGTGCCACAGGATCGGATGGTTGCCGATGTCCACCATGGGCTTCGGCCGAATGGCCGTTTCTTCGGAGAGACGGGTGCCGAAGCCTCCGGCAAAGATGACCGCTTTCATAGCGACGGGGGGATACAGAGAAATGAGATGTGGAGATCGTTTATTTAATCACTTTCTTAGAACGCCTGTGCTATGGTGTAAGACATGTGCGCGGCACCGGAAGACTGCTTCCTCCGGAAAAAAACATCACACCCGTCGCTCCAAACTTGATTTGGAGCCTACCTGACGATGGTCGAAGCTTCCCCGTCCCGTCGGATGGGTCCCACACGAGCGAAGCGACTGATGCAATAAATCAAGTTTGGGACGACAACATAGCTCCTTTCTAGCGTTTAGAGAGAGGCACACATACTTTCGACATATAGCACAACGCGTTCTTAGACGATCTTGTACATTGTGTTGAGGCCCACGACTTTCTGTTTTTGATTTTTGCTGTTCACGCCCAGGCGGGCGCTTGCTACGTAGAGAGCCTCCTTCACGCACTTCCGTCCGTGCGCACGGAGGTAAATGCGGACGAGGGCCTGGAGGCAGCGCCGCTGCTCGCCGCCGGAAAGAGGGGCCCGTCGGATGCCCTGAACCAGCTCTTTGAGCCAGCGCCACTCCAGCCACTGCACCCGGTCTTTCTGATCCGGGTCGAACCACTCCCAGATCTTGTCGATCTCCTGGTCGTTTCCATAGATGGAGTTTTTCTCGTGGAGGCGGCGAATAAAGAGAGGCTCTTGCACCTCGTAGATGTCCCCCCACAGGGTGAACTCCCCGATCAGGATGAGGTCGGCAGAAGGGAAGTCGCCGTGCTGCATCGTGGCGCGGAGCATGTCGGTGCGCATCAGCCCGAAGAGTTGACCGCCGTCTCCACCCCAGAGGTACGCCTGGAGGTAGCGGGCAAATCGATCGGACGCCGACTGATCGACGAGGTGTAGGTGCCGGATCCAGCCAGGATTCTCAATCTCGCGCCCCTCCTCGTCAATCATTTGCGTGAGGGGATAGGCGAGCACCACGCGGGGGTGTGTATCGAGGACGTCGACACAGGCCGCCAGGGCCCGCGGCGCCAGTCGGTCGTCGTGGCAGGCCCATCGGAAGTACGGCGCACGCGCCAGCTCGAGCGTCCGGTTGTAGTTTTTGGCGGCCCCGAGATTGCGTTCGTTGCGGACGTAGCGGATGCGGTCGTCTTGCGCGGCGTACCGGCGACAGATCGCTTCTGTCGCGTCGGTGGACCCATTGTCGCAGATGATCAACTCGAAGTCCGGAAACGTCTGGGCCTGGATCGAATCGAGCGCTTCTTCCAGGTAGTCCGCCCCGTTGTAGACGGGCATCCCGACACTCACTCGGGGGGAAGCAGCAGAAGGGAAATACGCCATGGGAACTGGGGCTGGAAAGATGTGCGTGTCAAATAAAAGGTAACCGGCGGAGCGCTCGGCCGTGTCAGCGTTTGGTGTCTCGACTCGTCGCCTCTGGATCACCCTGGTGCCTCCCGTTCTCCCCTCGTCCCTGCACCGTCCAGACCCGCTCCCGCGGGTGCCTGGGGGTGCCCACACGCCCGGCATACCCGCTGATCGCCGATCGGAGCTGGTCGGGCGTTCCGAAAATGGCACGCACCTGGGAGGTATACACCGCCGACAAGCGGACGCGGGCGTCGAGGGTGTCGGCAATGTCGACTGTGGCCGGGCGGAACGCCGCCCCAAGGGCCTGCACCCGCTCCTTCAGCGCAGGGATGTCGAGCGCGTACGGGAAGTCCTCGTAGTACCACACCCTCCACATCGGACGATCGGCCGCCAGGGCGCGAATGGCGGCGTGGACGAGGAGATGATCGAGGTGCCCGCCTACTCCCAGCGGGACGACGACGGTGAGTGCCTCGTCGTGGCCGAGGGCCTCTTCCAGCGCCTCGCGTACGACGGCAAACGACGGGTCCTCCCCCGGCGCGTGCTGCGGCCGCATGACCTCGTCGATCGAGGTCAGATGGGGCATGCGGTACAAGGCCTCGGGCAGATCGAGCGTAGTTTGTTCAAGGGACAGGAGAGTGCCCATGTGGCCCGCCTCCCGTCGGCGCTGCTCGTACGGGCGTTCGCCCGCTCCCCACTCGGCGTGCACTGCTTCGGCGAGGGGCGACAGGGGGGCAGTCGGGGCCGGGTCTGCCGTAAAGACGGTGAGGACCTCCGCCGGCATCCCGCGCCGCACCACCGCCGCCAGCATCCCACCACACGAAAAGGCAACATCGTCGTAGTGTGGCTCGACAAACACCCACCGGGCCCGTTCGTCTGACGCCCCGAGGGGGCCCCGAACAGGACGTCGCCGGAACTGAACGAGCGAGTCGAACACACTCGGACCCAGCAGGCGACGCCCCGTGGTGCGGAGAAGAGAGCGGATCATACGTGCGCTGGGGAAAGGGAGTGCCGCAGACGATCACGGACGCGGTCGACGTATCGGCGTCCGAGGGCGGGGCGCAGGGCCACCGCACAGAGGAGATGCCAGGCCGATCGGACCCACAATGCGCCGGCCCCAAGCCCCGATGGAGTCGCCGGTTCGCCCCCCCGCGCCCGGATGCGATAGAATCGGCTCCAGACGATGTGCTTCAGTGAGCGGGCGTGGGGACCGTTTCCGACCTGGGCCAATAACGCATCGAGCCGACGCTCGGGGAGCGAAGCGCCGAGGGCCGCCTGGCAGGTTTTTTCCGTAATGGTGTCGTAGGCCGTCGTCGCAATCGGTTGATAGATCAGCGCGTGACGCAGGTGGCGCAGCCCCTGCTCCACAGCCCCAATCGCACACAGACACACACCGAGTACCGCCTGGGCGTTGCTCCGGGCGGCCACCCGAAGGGCGGCGGCCCTGGGGTGATTGTCGGGGAGGTACTGATCGATGAGCGCAAGACGAGCCCGTAGCATTCCCTCGAAGTCTCGGCTCAGGTTCCCATTGTGCATGCGGATGCGCAGGACCGGAACGCGGGTCGCGGCAAACGGGACGCCCTGCCGGGCCGCCCGCAGAAAAAACTCCCAGTGCTCCATGTAGTCGAGCGAGGTGTCGAACGTCCCGAGGGCCTCGAGGACCGGGCGTCGGAGGAGCGTCGCGCCCATGACCAGCACGTCGTGCTGTAGCAGATCGGGCAGCAGATCCTCGTCTACCGCCAGCCCGTATGCCTCCCCGCGATCGGCCGTCTCGGAGGGGCCTTGAGAAGGCGGAAGCAGGGGGGCCCCGGGCAGATGACCGGGCCGCCCGTCGCCGTGCATGACATAAAATCCGCCGTACGCGATGCCGGCCTCGGGCCGTCGTTGCAGGGCGCCCACAAGATGGTCGAGGGCGTCGGGCAGAAGGAGATCGTCGCTATCCAGAAACATGAGGGCGCCCCCCTGTGCTTCCGACACGCCGTGGTTGCGGGCGGCGGCCGGGCCGGCGTTCGCCTGTCGGAGGTACCGAACGCGGGGCGCGTACCGGGCGGCAACGGACGCGGTCTCATCGGTCGACCCGTCATCGACGACGATACACTCCCAGTGGGGATACGTCTGGGCAACAACGCTTGCCAGTGTTTCGTCGAGCAGGGCCGCTCGGTTGTAGGTCGGAACGATGAGGGAGACCAGCATGGAAACCGGAAGGGGAGAATCGAGAAGGGACCCGCAAGAAACGCGGGGGACTCCCCGTTCTGCTCAGTCGTTGCTCGCCGCCTCCCTCCTCTTCCGGCGCATATCCCGGGCATTTCTTCTCGGACCGCCCCTCATCCGTCCTCCGCAAGGCGCTGCCGGGCCTGCTGCCAGTCGGCCGGGGGCTCGGCCTCGAAGTGGAGCGTCTCACCCGTGGTCGGATGCGTAAAGCCCAGGCGATACGCGTGCAGGGCCGGGTGCGGGAGCAGGTCGAACAACCGATCAAAATGGGCGCGGCGCGCCCCGTCCTGCGGGCCGTAGCGAATGGTGTCTCCCCCATACTTCGGATCCCCGAGAATCGGATGGTGCCGGTGGCTGGTGTGCACCCGAATCTGGTGGGTCCGGCCGGTCTCCAGTCGGAACTCCACGACGGACGTGTGGGCAAAGTGCTCGTTCGTCTCATAGTGCGTAACGGCCCACTTGCCCTGCTCCTCGGGCACCACCGCCATGCGCTGCCGCCGATTCGGATCCCGCCCAATGGCACCTTCGATGCGGCCGGCCGGCGGATCGAGGTGCCCCCACACGAGAGCGCGGTAGCGTCGATCCACGGTGTGGGCCTTGAACTGCTCGGCGAGCGGCTGGTGGGCGCGGTCGCGCTTGGCCACCACCAGCAGGCCCGAGGTGCCTTTGTCCAGCCGATGCACGATGCCGGGCCGCACCACCGGATGGTTTGGGGCCTCCGGGAGGGCGTTCACCATTGAAAGGCCGACGTCCTCTTCCGACACGTCGTCCCGCTCATCATCCGCGGCCACCTCGCCCCCGTCCACGTGGTGCAGCAGGGCGTGGACGAGCGTGCCGCTGCGGTGCCCCGGCGCCGGGTGCACCACCATGCCGGCGGGCTTGTTCACCACCAGCAGGACGTCGTCCTCGTACACGACGTCGAGCGGAATGGGCTCCGGCGCCACCTGCATCGGCGGCTTGCGCACGAGCCGAAACACAATCTCGTCCCCCGGCTCCACCGTGCGCGATTTCTTCGCGTCCGCCCCGTTCACCTTCACGTGCCCCTTCTTAATGGAGCGCTGAATTTTGGTGCGCGAGGCCTCGGGATAGAAGCGCGTGAGGTACTTGTCGAGCCGCCGGCCCGCCGCCACCGTCTCCGGCACCGTCACCTCGACCACGTTTTCGTCACGCGTCACGTCCGCGTCGTAGGTGGACGCATCGAATGTGTCCGGGGCGTCGGGCATGGATCAGCTGGAAAATTCGTCGACGGCGTCGAGAACGGCGCGAAGGTCCGCGTCGTTGTTGTAGTACGTCGGAGCGAAGCGAACCTTCCGGTTCCGGAGGGCGGCGGTGATGTCGTGCGTCTTCAGGTGTTCGTACAGCGCCTCCGGCTCGTCGGGCGCCACAGTGACGATGCCGCTGGCGTGGGCCGGGTCGTCGGTGCCGTAGCGCGTCAGGCCGCGGGCCGCCAGCTCGTCGGCCAGCGTCCCCGAAAGGTCGAGCACCCGCTGCGCACACTCCTCGGGCCCGAGGTCGAGGTACAGCCCGAGGGCCGCGTGCAGCGCAACGACGCCGGCAGTGTTCAGGGTGCCGGTGCGGAACCGTCGGGCATCGTCGTGGAACGTAAGGTCGTACCGGTCCAGGTGCTCCCAGTCGACGGGCCCGTGGAGCCAGCCGGTGGGCGGATGAATCCGCTCCTGCAGGGCCTCGTCGCAGTACAGGAGCCCGGCGCCCTGCAGGCCCATGAGCCATTTGTGTCCGCCCGCCGCCAGAAAGTCAATCCCGGCCGCCTCCACATCGAGCGTCAGCGCGCCGAGGCCCTGGATGGCGTCGACACAGAAGATCACGTCGTGGGCCCTGCACAGCTCGCCGACCGCCTCCAGGTCGACCCGAAAGCCCGACAGGAAGTGGACCCACGAGACCGAGAGGAGCCGCGTCTCGGGCCGAAGGGTGCGCTCGATGTCGTCGAGTGAGTAGGCGCCCTCGTCGGTCGGGATGAAGTCGACCGTCGCCCCCTTGCGCTCCAGGTTGAGGAAGGGATACACGTTCGTCGGAAAAGCCCCGTCCGGCACGGCGATGCGATCCCCCTCGGCCCAATCGAGCCCCTGCGCCAGCACATTCAGCGCCGTGGAGGTATTGGGGACGAACTCGACCTGCGCCGGCGTGGCCCCCAGCACCGTTGCGGCCCGCGCCTTCGCCTCCTCCATCATCGGCAGCACCGCGTCGAAGTTTTCGATGGGCGCGTCCGGCGCGGCGCCGTGGCGGTCGGCCAGGTAGGCATCGACCGCCTCGCGCACCGGGCGGCTCACCGGGCTTACCGCCGCGTGGTTCACGTAGGTCTGATGCTCGACGTGTGGAAAATGGGCACGGAGGGCGTCGGCACGCATGGGGCGTCGATTGTTTGCAAAAGAAGCCTGTGGACGACACCGGCGAGGGATGGGGCCTCGAACGCGGCCGCTCGGGGCCATTCCCCCGGTCCCTCAGGCACGTCGAAACTGCTTCCCGGCCAGCTGACGCACGAGACCGTTCATCTCGAGCTCAAGGAGCGTCGCCTGCGCGACGGCGGGCGAGAGCCCGGTGTTCTCACAGAGCGCGTCGATGTGGATGGGCGTGTCGGAGAGGGCTTCGTACAGCACCTGCTCCGTCTCCGAGAGGTCGTCGGTCGGGTCCGGGGCCGTGCCTCGGACCGTGTCGGCGTCGACGGTCTCCGGGTCCTCGACGGTCACCTCCGGCAGCTCCTCCAGCACATCCTCCACCCCCATCACCAGCTTGGCGTGCCCGCGCTGAACGAGTCGATTCGTGCCGTTGCTGGTGTCCTTGGTCACGGGCCCCGGCACCGCAAAGACTTCCCGGTTTTGCTCCAGGGCGAGGCGGGCCGTAATGAGCGAGCCCCCCTCCGCGTAGCTTTCCACGACCAGCGTGCCCAGGGCGAGGCCGCTCAGGATGCGGTTGCGCTCGGGAAAGTTGGGCGCGTCGGGTTCGGTGTCGAGGCAGTATTCAGACAGCACCGCGCCGCTGCCGGCAATGCGTTCGGCCAGGCCCGTGTGCTTCTGTGGATAGATGCGCCCGAGGCCCGAGCCCAGCACCGCGATCGTCCGCCCGCCCGCGTCGAGGGCCCCCTTGTGGGCCGCCGCGTCGATCCCGTACGCGAGTCCGCTCACCACTGTGAAGCCGCGGCGCACCAGCTCGCCGGCCAGGTGGTGGGCCTGCGCCCGGCCGTAGTCGGTGCAGCGGCGCGTCCCCACGACCGTCACCAGGGGCTGCTCGTGCTCCGGGAGGGTGCCGCGCATCCAGAGGAAGGCGGGCGGGTCGTAGATTTCCTGCAGCCGGTTCGGGAACCGGTCGTCCCAGGGCGAGATGAGTTCGGCGTTCAGCTCGTCGGCCCGTCGCAGCTCCGCCTCCACCGCCGCCCGGTCGTCGAAGGTAAGAATGGACTCGGCCGTCTGGGGCCCAATGCCGTCGATGGTGGTGAGGGCGGAGCGCGAGGCCCGGAAGACCGCGCTCGGGACGTCGAAATGGGCCAGCAGGCTCCGAAGGCGCTGCCCCCCGATCCCCGATACGAGCGACAAGCCAACGAGGGCGCGCCGCTCCCGGTCGGGGTCAAGGGACGAGGAGTCGTTCTGGTCGTCCAGCGGGAGCCTCATGCTACACGAAGCGGGGATCGCAGAAACTCAGGAGATGGGGGTCGTCGCAGGAGACGCCTCGGCCGATGCACGGGCGGCCTTCACCTTGTCGAAAAGTGTGTACGTGAGTCGATCGAGCCCGATGTCGGCCACGGCACTAATTGGCACGAGGGGGACGTCGGACGGAAATGCATCGGCCACCTCGTCCGGGAGGAGCGCACGCTCATCCGGGGCCAACACGTCGATCTTGGACAGCGCTACCACGCGGGGCTTCTTCATGAGGTCGGCCTCGTAGCCCTCCAGCTCGCGCAGCAACTTGCGGTACTCGCCCCCCAGGTCTTTCGACGTAATCGGAATGACGAACAGCAGGACCGAGGTCCGCTCGATGTGACGCAGGAACCGAAGCCCGAGCCCCCGCCCCTCGTGGGCCTCCTCAATGATGCCCGGAATGTCGGCCATTACGAAGGTCTCGAACTCGCTGACGTAGACCATTCCGAGCTGGGGCGTCAGCGTGGTAAAGGGGTAGTCGGCCACCTCGGGCTGGGCGGCGGAAAGGGACGAGACGAGCGTGCTCTTGCCGGCGTTCGGGAAGCCGACCAGGCCCACATCGGCCATCAGCTTCAGCTCCAGGGTCAGCTCCCGTGTTTCGCCGTCCGTGCCCGGCTGGGCGTGACGGGGGGCCTGGTTCGTGCTCGACTTAAAGAACGCGTTGCCGTGTCCGCCCCGCCCCCCCTCGGCCACCCGCAGGCGGTCGCCGGACTCTATCACTTCCCCAATCACCGCGCCCGTATGGCGGTCCTTCACCACCGTCCCCGGCGGCACCCGCAGCACGGCATCGTCGCCCGTAGCCCCCGTCCGCTCGCGCTTGCCGCCGTTCTCCCCGTCCTCGGCGTGGACCTGCGTCGTATCGCGGAGGTCCATCAGGGTGTAGAGGTTCTCGTCCGCCTCCACGTACACGTCGCCCCCATCGCCCCCGTCGCCTCCGGCCGGCCCGCCCTTCGGCACAAACTTCTCCCGTCGCCACGCCACGAGGCCCTGGCCCCCGTCTCCGCTCCGGACCGTAATATCTACCTCGTCGACAAACTTCATGGGCGCGCAGGACGCTACGTCGCAGGGAGAAAAGATGTACGCAATGTACTCATACACGCCGTCCACGCCAAGGTTTTCACGATGGCTTGGCGTCGCACCGGTGGACCCACCCGTCGTTCGCCCGTACGTTGGACGATCCACTGGCCTTCGACCGGACGCTTTTCTCTATGACGGACGTGACCATCTACACCGACGGTGCCTGCAGCGGAAACCCCGGCCCCGGCGGCTGGGCCGCCATTCTCATTATGGGCGAGGATGCCAAGCGCCTCACGGGCGGCGAGCCCTACACCACAAACAACCGCATGGAGCTCACCGCCGCCCTGGAGGCCCTGCGCGCCCTCGACGCCCCGGCCCAGGTCACGCTCCACACCGACAGCGCCTACCTCTCGAATGCCTTCAATCAGGGGTGGCTCGACAGTTGGCTGGAGAACGACTGGCAGACGGCCTCCAACGACGACGTGAAGAACAAGGGGCTCTGGAAGGCGCTGCTCAAGCAGGCCGAGCGACACAAGATCGACTGGGTGTGGGTGAAGGGGCACGCCGACAACGAGCTCAACAACATGGCCGACGAACTGGCCGTGGCCGCCATGGAGCAGTACAAATAGCCAGGCACGGGGCCGAGGAGGGGGCGCGCCCGTCCGCCCCCTTCTATTCCTCCCCTTCTTCGGCGCCCCGCCGCAGCACCGTTCCCCGCCCGCCCAGCGCATTGGTGAAGGCGTCCACGAACGCGTCCACCTCCGAGCGGGGCACGCCCACCGTTCGCCTCGTCACCTCGGTGTAGCGGCTGTCGATCTCGGTCGTGTCGAACTGGCGAAGCACCTGTTCGGCCGGCGTCGTGTCGTCGTAGGCGTACTCGATCCGCACCGGCACGCGTACAACCCGCTCCTCAACGGGCGCCGCGTCGAGGGCCCGGGCCGCCGCCGTGCCGTAGGCGCGGGCGAGCCCGCCGGTCCCCAGCTCCGTCCCCCCAAAATAGCGCGTGACCACCACGAGGGTGTTGGTGAGGTCTCGCGCGTCGATCTGGCGCAGGAGGGGCGCCCCGGCGGTGCCGCTGGGCTCCCCATCGTCGTCGTAGTGAAACGTCTGCCCCGCGGGCCCCACCCGAACGGCCGAGCAGTGGTGCGTGGCCTTGTGCTCGCGCTGCCGCACCGCCGCCACGTGCTCCTCCGCTGCGTCGCGGGTCGTGACCCGGACGGCCTCGGCCAGAAAGCGGGAGCCCTCCACCGTGTGTTCGGCGATGGCCGATTCCCGAAGGGTGCGGTACGAGTCAGACATGCGGGGGCGGATCGTGGGAGGGAGTGACGTCAGCAGTCCGGGGAGCATCAACGGCCAGGCCCGTGAGACCCCGGGCGCACACAACAGCGCCCTCACGGCGTCGAGGTGTATCCCGTTTCCCTGCGGATGCCATTGATCTCCGGGGCAGAAACCCCTGTCGATGCATGTGTATGACTGGTGCCTGACTCGACTGATTCAGTCGCCTCTGTATCTCCGACCGCAACAATGTCGTCATGCCTGCGATCGGCAGACACACTGCTCGGGGCCGGTCGTACCGTATCATTCAATTCCTCAACTTGTGCCCGACGTCCTAATGTCTCGGCTCCTTCCTCTCTTCATTGGTGCTGCCCTCCTGCTTGCCGGCTGCGGCTCGTCCTCGAGCGATCAGGGCGGTCCCTCCGGCCGCAACGCCGAGTCGGAGAATTCGACTCCCTCGGTCGAGGCCGTGCAGGCACGCGACGGCACCCTACCCCTGCAGGAGCGCATGAGCGGCACGGTCCAGGCCCGAAATCAGATTGCCATCTATCCGGAGCTGAGCGAGCCCGTGGTGTCGGTCGAAGCGCAGACGGGCAATTACGTGGAGGCGGGCGAGCCGCTCGTGCGGCTCCGGCGGGTGACCTACGAGCAACAGGTGCGGCAGGCGAAGGCGTCGGTGCGGACCGCCCGGGCCGAGGCCCAGAGCGCGAAGGCCAACCTGAATGAGCTCCAGTCGCAGCTCAAACGCACCCAGCGACTGGCCGACCAGGACTTTGAGAGTCAGCAGCAGCTCGAGTCGCTCCGAGCCCAGGTCGAACAGGCCGAGGCGGCCTACGAGCAGGCGCAGGCGCAGGTCGAACAGGCCGAGGCGACCCTTGACGAGCAGCAAACCATGCTCGACCGAACGGTCGTGCGGGCCCCAATTAGCGGGTACGTCGGGCAGCGCAACGTGGAGGTGGGGCAGCGCGTGGGCCCGGACACTCGCATCTACACCATGGGCGACCTCGACGTCGTGAAGGTGATTGTCCAGGTCACGGACCGCATGTTCGGCCGCATTGAGCAGGGACAAACGGCCCGGATCAACGTGCCGCAGCGAGACACCGTGCTCACCGCCTCGGTCACCCGCATCTCGCCCTTCCTGAACGACGAATCGTACAGCGCGGAGGCCGAGATTGAGGTGCCCAACGAAGGCGGCGTGCTCAGCCCCGGAATGTTCGTAGAGGTCGACGTGGCGTACGGAGAAAGCGAGCGTGCCACCATCGTGCCCCTCAGCGCCCTGTACGAAGACCCCACCTCCAACACCCGCGGCGTGTTCGTGGCGCCCACCCTCGGCACCGAAATTCCGGTCGAGACACCCGACTCCTTCGACGAGGACGACCCGCCGCCCCTCACGCCCCCAACGCCCACCACCTTCCGCGAAGTCGAAATTCTGGCCGAAGGCGAGCAGACCGCCGGCATCCGGGGCGTCGAGCCCGGCGACTGGGTAATTACGGTCGGCCAAAACTTGCTCGACAACGACACGGGCGAGCGAGTCGATGCGCGCGTCCGCCCCCTGCCCTGGTCCCGTCTCCTTGCGCTTCAGCGACTCCAGGACACCGACCTCCTGAACCGCGTGATGAAGCGCCAGCAGCGCCTCGCCGACGAGCGCTTCGGGGCCGACGCCGGTCCCGGGGACACCACCTCCTCGGCCCGTCGCCCCCCGTCGCCCGACAGCAGCGCGCCCTCCATGGCCGCCACGCAGCCGTAGCGCCCACTGCTCGCCCCGTCTTTACTGCCTCTGACTGCCTACGCCCATGTCGCTCTCCGACCTCTCCATTCGACGGCCCGTCGCGACGGCGATGATGTTCCTCGCCATCATCGTGGTCGGCAGCGTGAGCTTCTACTACCTGCCGGTGGACCTTCTGCCGGAAATCGAATATCCGCGCGTCACGGTGTACACCAACTACCCGAACGTGGGGCCGGAGGAGGTCGAGAGCATCATCACCGACCCGGTGTCGAACGCCGTCTCCAGCGTCCCCAACGTGGAGCGGATGACGTCCAGCTCGGAGGAAGGCGCCAGCCGCGTGAACCTGGAGTTCTCGCAGGGCACCGACCTCAACGCGGCCGCCAACGACGTGCGCGCGGCCCTCGACCGCATTCGCGACGACTTGCCCGTGGAGGCCGAAGCGCCGGGCATCTGGAAATTCGACCCCAACAGCCAGGAAATTGTCTCCATCGCGGTGGAATCGAGTCGCGACATGGAGTCGCTCACGCGGCTGCTGGAGCGCAACCTGGGCAAGCAGTTCGAGCAGATTCCCGGCGTCGGCACCCTCAACATCCAGGGAGGCATCTACCGACAGATCCGCGTCAACATTGACCGGGACCGGCTGAAGTCGTACGACCTGTCCGCCGCCCAGGTGCAGCAGGCCATCGGCCAGTCGAATGTGGCCCTGCCGGGGGGAAACGTGAAGGAGGGGCTTAGCGACCTTTACGTACGCACGCAGGGGGAGTACGAGTCGCTGGACGAGATCCGCACCACCGTGGTCACCCGAATCGACCAGACGCCCATACGGGTGGAGGACGTGGCCGAGGTGGTAGACGGATACGAAGACCTGAACCGCATCGCGGAGCTGAACGGCGTTCCCGTGCTCCGGCTCGAAATTCAGAAGCAGAGCGGGGCCAATACCGTGACGGTCGCCGACAACATCCGGCAGGAGGTCGACCGCCTCAATGAAACGCGGTCGGATGTCCATCTCACGGTCGTAAGCGACCAGAGCGACTTCATTCGCAAGTCGATCAACAACGTCCAGAACTCGGCGATTTGGGGGTCCCTCCTGGCCATTCTGGTGTTGTATCTCTTCCTGCGCAACGGGTCGACGACGTTCATTATTGCGTTGTCGATCCCGATCTCGATCATTGCGACGTTTGCCCTCCTCTTCTTTAACGACCTGACGCTGAACCAGATGACATTTGGCGGGCTGGCCCTGGGGGTGGGCCTAATCGTCGACAATGCGATCGTGGTCTTAGAGAACATTATCCGACAACGGGAGGAGAATGGGCGATCGCTCAAGGAGGCCGCCTCGGTTGGCACCCGAGAAGTCGCCGGCGCCATCGTGGCCTCCACGCTTACGACCTCGGTCATCTTCCTCCCCCTCGTCTTCGCCCGCACGACCACCGCCGCCCTGTTCCAATCGCTGGCGCTGGTGGTGGTCTTCGCCCTGGTCTGCTCGCTTCTGGTGGCCCTCACCCTCGTCCCAATGATGGCGAGCCGCTTTCTCACCCTCGACGCCGGGGAGAAAACCATCGACCAGGACGACTCAAAGTCGTGGTTCCAGCGCGCATTTGCCCGCCTGGAGGACCGATACTCCAACCTGATCAAGCAAATTCTGCCTCGCCGCTGGCTCGTATTCGGGGCCACCGTCGTCCTGCTCGTCGGGTCCCTGGCCCTCTGGCCGTTCCTTTCGATCGAACTTGCACCGCAGACCGACGCCAACCAGATCGATATCGACCTGGAGATGGCCCAGGGCACCAACATCGCCGTGGTGATGGAGTACCTCGACGAGCTGGAGCGGAACGTAAAGCCGCTCCTGCCCGAGGAGGACATGGAAAACTTTGCCAAGCAGGTGCAGCCGTGGGGGGCGGAAGTCGAGATTCGCCTCAAATCCGCCGGCGAGCGGTCCGCCAATACCTTTGAACTGGCGGATGAAATCCGCTCGGAGGTGCTGGGGTCTGTTCCGGGTGCCGACGTGCGGGTGAATGCTCAGTCGGGCCTGTGGATTCTGCGGCGCGTCTTTAGCTCGGGCGGCGGAAACCAGGCCCTGCAGGTGGAGCTTCGGGGGTACGATTTGGAGAAGGCCCGTTCCCTTTCGGAGCGCATCCAGTCCCGCCTCGAAAACGTTGAGGGCGTCGCCTCCGCTCGCACGGGCCGGCGCGAAGGGCGCCCCGAGCAGAACATTCGCTTCCTCCGCGACAAGATTTCGTCGCTCGGCCTCAACACGCAGGAGGTTGCCGCGGCTGTGCAGACGAACGTGGGCGGCAGCCGGGCTGCCTCCTACCGATCGGGCGGCGAACAATTCCCCATTACCGTCCGCCTGCGTCCCGAAGACCGGCTGTCCGTGAAGGACCTGGACAACGTTTCCATCCGAACCCCGTCCGGCGAATCGGTCCCGCTCTCCACCCTGGTCGAAACCCAGCGCGGCCGCGGCCCGACCGAAATCCAGCGCATCAACGGACAGCGGGTCACCTACATCTCGGCCACCCTCAACAGCGACGCGGTGCTGGGCGAGGTGGTGCAACGCGCCCGGACCAACCTGGCGGACCTGACCCTCCCCGAGGGCTTTTCCATCACCTTCGGTGGCGAGTACCGCGAGCAGCAAAAGGCGCAAACCGACTTCCTGATCGCCATCATCATGGCGCTCGTACTCATCTATATGGTGATGGCCGGGCAGTTTGAGCGTTTCCTGGACCCGTTCGTCGTCATGTTTAGCGTGCCCCTGGTGCTCATTGGGGTCCTCCCCACACTCGTGCTCACCAACACCACCGTCAACATCCAGAGCGTGATGGGCTTTGTGATGCTGATCGGGATCGTGGTGAACAATGCCATCGTGCTCGTCGACTACATCAACCTCATGCGCCGCGAGCACGGAATGGACCTGCTCCCGGCCGTGGCCGAAGCCGGACGCCTGCGCCTGCGCCCCATTCTGATGACGACACTGACCACCGTGCTGGGCCTCGTTCCTCTGGCCCTGGGCCTCGGGGCCGGCGCCGAGATTCAGGCCGCCCTGGCCCGCGTGGTCATCGGGGGGCTCATCGCCTCCACGCTCGTGACGCTGGTGCTCATTCCTACCGCGTACGTCAGTCTCGAACTGACGGCACGCTCCCTCCGCGAGAAGCTGCCGGACTGGTCGTGGCTGCCGGATCCGGAGGCGGGCCTTCGTCCCCGTCAGGCGTAGGCGCGTCCCCTTCTGCCGACGAGAGAAGCCGGGCCCGCTCCGTCCGAAGCCGCTCCAGTACGGCCCGCCGGTGCTGGGATGGGAGTCCCTCGTACCCCCCCGTCTGGAAGGCCCGTATGGCACGATCGTAGTGCCGCTGCGCGCGTCGCCAACCGTCGTCCCCCGGCCCGTCGTCGAGGGACCCTGGCCGGGCGGTGGCGGAAGCGTCCTGTACATCGGGGTGGGACATGGGTCGTTGAATGGCGTCTTATGGAGAACAGAAGGGCCTTCGTACGATCGGCACGCGGCGGTGCAATCGCCTTCACTTCTGGAGCAGTCGGGGGCAAGGTGAGACGTGTGCCCGGTCGGTCTTTTCTGCCCCCGACCTCCCTCTGGGGCGAGCCCTACCCTCTCGCGCACAGCCCAGCACCGACCGTCGAGGCACTTGGCTCCAGCCCGCAGAAAGGATCCTACGATGGGTCGAAAGTGCCCCTGCTCGTGATACAAACCCCGACGCCCAGACGCGCCCAGAACGCCCCTTGAGGCGGCCCCTTTGTGGTATTCTGTGGGATCCGCCTCCCTTCTCTCTCCTCCCGTCTCGCGTCCCATGCTCCACGAGCCCTCTCTGGCGTCCGACCAGCTTCGCCACACCCTCCTTCGCACACTGGACACGACCTCGTGTCCGCGGGTCACCATTGGCCTTCCCGTCAAGGCCACCTGGGAACGCACCCGTCACGCCACGCTCCAGCTGCGGACACTGGTGGACGAGGCCAAAGACACGATGGACCGATACGGTCTCTCCCCCGACGACCCCGCCGCCCTGTTTGCCCCGGCCACGGCCCTGCTGGAAGAAACCGACTTTTGGGCGTCCCCCGCGGAGGGCGTGCTCTTCCTGCTGGCCCCGGAAGGTCCCGAAGCCAGCGTCGTGCAGCGCTTGCCCTTCTCGCCGCCCTCCTTTGTGGCCGTGGACACCCGCTACCACGTGCGCCCGATCTGGTCCTACCTGGAGCCCGACCTTCGCTTCTACGTGCTCGCCCTGTCGGCCGGGGGCGTGCAGTTGTACCGGGCCTCCCGGTACACGATGGAGTCGGTCCCGCTCCCCGACGTGCCCACCTCGCTCGAAGAGGCCCTCCAGTACGATGCCCCCATCCGGTCGGTCCGGTACCACACCAAAACGTCCCCCGGGGCCGGCGGCGATCCGTCCCGCCGGGCCGCCATCTACTACGGCCACGAGGACGCCGGCGATCGGGCCTACGTCAAGGAGGGCCTCCTCCGCTTCTTCCGCACCCTCGACAACGGCGTGCGCGACGTGCTGTCCGAGGACGCCACGCCGTCCCCGCTCGTACTGGCCGGGGCCGAATCGCTGCGCGGTCTCTACCGAAAGGTGAACCAGTACAACGACCTGCAGAACGACGACATCGACGCCGCCCTGCACCACGGAGCCGACCGCGACTGGGACACGACCGCCCTCCACGAGCGCGGGTGGGCCCTCGTCGCCCCCCAGGCGCGAGCCCCCTACCGCCAGGCGCTCGACCGCTTCCGCACCGCCCCCGACCGGTCCGCCGCCAACGTGGGCTCTGTGCTCCTGGCCGCCCTCGACGGCCGCGTAGACACCCTCTTTGCCCCCAACACGACCGCGGCCTGGGGCCAGTACGCCCCCGACCGGTACACCGTAGAGGTCCACCCGCACCGCGAACCCGGCGACACGGAGCTCCTGAACGCCGCCGTCACCCACACCCTGCAGACCGGCGGCACGGTCTACGTCGACGGGCCGGAGGCCCTGCCCGAAGGGGCGCCCATCGCGGCCCTCCTCCGCTATTAGCCGACGCGTCCGGCGGACATGGCTTTTGTCGAATGACTGACCCCGCTCTGCACCAATTCTTCCGCCCTCTTCGTCCCCGAACGGTGTACACTGGGCCCCCGGGACATCGTCCCCGGTCTCCCATATTCGACTCCATTCACCGACCTATACTCCGATGCCCATGAACACACTCACCCGCCGTCCCTCCCGCTCTCTTCGCTCTCTCCAGGACGAAGTCAACCGCGTCTTTGAGGGCCTCTTCCCCACAGGTTGGGACAACGACACCAGCGACGCTCAGACGTCGATGTGGACGCCGCGCATGGACCTCACCGAATCCGACGACGCGTACCACCTGCAGATGGACCTGCCAGGCCTGAAGAAAGAGAACGTCACCATTCGTGTCGAAGACAATCGCCTCATGGTTCGAGGCGAGCGCCAGGAGAAGACGCGACAGGAGTCGGACAACATGCTCCACATGGAGCGACGGTTCGGCTCGTTCTACCGCACCGTGCGGCTTCCCAAATCCATCCACGACGAAGGCATCAAAGCCTCGTTCAAAAATGGCGTGCTCGAAATCAACGTCCCGAAAGCCGAGATCAGCAAGCCGAAGCAGATCGCGATTTCGTAATCGCGCACTCGGGGGCGAGCACCTGCCTCCTCACACGCTGTAGGGTCGAAAGGGGCCGCTTCCGCATGCCGGGAGCGGCCCGTTTTTGTGTTGCGGGACGGGCCCTCGGTCTACGTCAGCAGAAAGAGGATCACAACAAACGCGAGGGCCAGGACCACGATCGCAAACCCCAGCGCCGTGCGGGCGGTCGGGCCGTTCCGGCGCAGGTCCTTTTTGCCTCGCTGTTCTTTTCGGCGACTCATGGCTTCGGGTGGACGGAGAGAGGAACATGAAACGGACGTGGCGCGGCGGCTGAGACCGATGCCCCACCCCAGCGACGCCGCCCCAGGCGGCCCGCCGGTCACGTCGTCGCCGCCGACCGTGTCCCAAGCACGGCCGGAAGCTCCTCCGCGTGGTGGGCCCCGATGTAAAGGGGCTCCTGTGCGGGCGCTGCGAAGTGAATTGCCACCACGGACCCGAGGTGGGCATGCTCCTCTTTTCGGATGAATGCGACCTGGTCGAGATTCAGGTACATCTCTGCCAGTTCGATGAAGGGAGGGCGAGACGAGTTCATGACGGATCGTAGATGGGAGTAGAACGGCCGGGTGGGCCGATCGGCGTCCATGCTCGTTCGCCAAACCGGCCCTAGAAAAAGATACGATGGCAACGCCTCCGCCCCCACGCGAACTGGCGCACCCGGCTGTAGGGAAAAGCCGAACAGTTGCGGGTCGCCGCGCCCACGACGCCCCTCTACCCCCGGATCTCCGTGACGAGTTGAATCTCTTTCAGGACGCTCTGCACCTCGAAGCACTCTTCGAAGGATCCCTCGTAGACGGTTGCTTTCCCCTCGTTGTGCACCGTCCACGTCAGGTCCTCGGCCTTCCCTCGTGCGCAGCCGGTCGCCTTCATGATCTGGCCGATGACCTCCTCAAAGGTATGGACCTCGTCGTTGAAGAGAATAACGGTCCAGGGCTCGTCGGTGCCCGAGCTTTCGTCCTCTTCCTCGACCTCTTCGACCTCCGGCGGCGCCGGTTCTACCTCTGGTTCCGCGGCTGCACAAACGACCGTGTTTGTAGGCATCATGATGCGTTGAGCTGAACTGTCCGTCGACTGCAAGGCATATCCGAATGAAAGGGTGGGCGCACCGTTCCTCTCAGGCGGCGGGGGCCGCATCGGGGCGGCCCTCCTCAATCGTAATCTCGAAATTCTCCGTCACGGGATTGGCCAGGAGCTCCTCGCAGGCATCCGTGGCAATCTCACGGGCGCGCTCCTCGGTGTCGGCCTCAATCCAGAGCTCGGCGCGCGTGCCCATGCGCACCTGCTCCACAGACTCGTACCCCAGGTTGGTGAGGGCATTGTGCACGGTCTTTCCCTCCGGATCGAGAATTGAGGGGCGAAGGGTGATGGCGATGGTGGCTTTGTACATTGGAGTATGCAGGATGCGACCAGTATACGAGCAAAGACATCGGTTCAGTCTACGTATTCGTCGGGCGCTGGCGTGGCGAGGGCCTCCACGAGACGGTACGCCGCCTGCCCCACCCCGGCGCTGAGGTACACCGCGAGTACGAGGACGAGCCCAAGGGCCTGCCCGGCCACAATCACGAGGCCAGCCAGCACGTACGCGGCCATTTTCTTCGGGTGGGCGCGCATATGTTGAATGGTTGGGGCGGGGATTGCGTCGAACCGGATGCTCGACACCATGAGCACCGACAGCACCACCACGACGGGCATCATGACCTGGAGGGTATCGAGCGCAAAATAGGCGCCCCAGGTCGACGTCTCGCCGGCAAGGATGAGGGCCACGATGGCAATCGCCTGTCCGGGAATGGGGAGCCCCTCGAAGCCCTCCATATCGTTGGTTTCGGCATTCATGTTGTAGCGGGCCAGGCGGACGCTGCCGCACAGGGCCGGCAGGGCCGCGACGATCATGCCCAGCGGCTCGTACCCCCCCAGCACGTAGGCGTAGACGAGTACCGACGGGGCCACGCCAAACGAGACGATGTCGCTGAGGGAGTCGAGTTGCACACCGAACGGCCCCTCGGCGTTGGTCAGGCGCGCGGTCAACCCATCCAGCAGGTCAAAAAACCCGGCCGCCACAATTAGCCAGCAGGCCATCACGAAGGCCCCCTCCAGCACCTGGGTGATCGACAAAAAGCCGCAGAACAGGTTGAGGAGCGTAAAGAAGGACGGCACGGCCACCTGGGGCGGGGGGCGCTGGCTCCGCTTCTCCCGGCGGGCGGCGCGGTAGGCGCTCAGTCGGCGCCGGATCCGTCCCGACCGCGAGGACTCGTCCGGCGGCGAGGGGGTACCGGCCCGTATCCCCGAGAACGGCGTATTCATGACGGGCGAGCGGTGTGGAAAAAACATGGGCGAGCAAACGCAGGCACCAGGCTCCTATTGCGGGTCCGAGGGCTCGGGGTCCTCGTGCGAGGACGGACCGGGCGGGAGCCACCCAATCACAGTTTCGCCGGCCCGCACCCTCTGTCCCTCCTCTACCGTCAACGACCCCTGCGGCGGCACAAGCACGTCCATTCGGGAGCCGAACTTCACAATGCCAAACCGGTCGCCGGCCGCGACGGTGTCGCCCTCGGCCAGGTGATATTCGATGCGTCGGGCCACGGCGCCCGCGATCTGCTTAAACAGTACTTTTGTGCCACTCGGATGCCGGAGGCCCAGTTCCGACCGTTCGTTTTTCTCGCTCGCCTTGGGGTGCCAGGCCACCAGGTAATCGCCCGGGCGGTACTGGACATATTCGATCACGCCACGCGCCGGCACGCGGTTGACGTGCACGTCGAGCGGGGACAGAAAGATCGACACGCGCTGGGCCGGGCCGTCCAGGTACAACGGCTCAGGCTCCTCGACCACCTCCACGACGCGCCCATCGGCCGGGGCCAGCAGGCCATCCTCCCGTGCGTCCGCGGGCGGGGTCCGCTCCGGGTCGCGGAAGAAATAGAGCGTGAACGCGACACTTCCCAGTGCCACCAGCCACAACGGCCCCTTCGCCCACCACGCGTCCGTCCAGGCCCCCACCGCGCCCAGGACCAGGGCCGCGAGCACCACGACGGCAATGATGGTGTATCCTTCGCGTGCAATCACAACCTGGGACCGGATGGTGAAACGCCCCGCGAACGATGGACAAACTCGCTTACGCGGTCAAAAGCTCGGCGGTGTCGCCCCATTTGTCTCCGAAAACGAATGCTGAAAGCGGCTCTCGCGATCGGGGGCGTCGCTCGGCGGCCCGTCGCCCCTCCGGTAGTCGGTCCGGGTCGCCGAGATACCCGACTGCCAGGCCCGCCATCGGCTCCACGTCCTCCGGCACGTCGTAGGTCTCACGGGCCACCTCCGGACGAATGCCCGCCATCTGGTGCACGTAGAGCCCCATCGACGTGGCCTGGAAGGTAAGGGCCGCGGACGCGGCCCCCACGTCGTGCTCGGCACAGCGGTTGTCCTCGTCGTTGCGATCGAAGGTCGTTTTGACGAACGACATCATGAGCACGGGGGCCAGCCGGGCCCACTCCTGGTTTCCGTCGATCAGGCAGTTGAGGAGCGCGTCGTAGGCCTCGGGGTCGTCCTTCGTCGCGATGACGTAGCGCCAGGGCTGCTCGTTGTAGGACGACATCGTCCAGCGCGCCGCCTCCAGCATACGCCGGATTTTTTGGGGCTCGACGGGTTTGTCGGCAAAGGCCCGGGGGCTCCAGCGCGTGCGAAAGACATCGTCGATCTCGTGGGCAGCGTCCGCAATCTTCTCAGGCGGGGCGTCGACGGTAGGACGGTTCATGCGGGAAAGGCACTTGTCGGAAAGGGAGCGAGACGGGGTCCGGCCTCGGAACCCGCAGGCTGTACCTTCACACGATGCAGAAGTTCGGCCCTCGCCGTGAATCGTGTCGACAGACCGCCCCCTCAGAAGTGGGCCCGGACGAGCGGCACGTGCACGCCCACCGACGCCCGGTCGTGCAGCACGGGCCGGACGGACGGGAACGGCAGACCGATCTCCCACGCCCCGTCGCGGTACGAAAGGGCCTCCTCGTGCTGTCGTCCCACCAGCGTAGCCCCCAGCGCCGCTCCGACAGCCGCCCCTACCGACAGTCCCACCGCGGCCGCACCATTCTGCTCCCGGTTGCTGCCCCCGGCCCACGACGCAATTCGCGCTCCGACGAGGGCCGTCGTTCCGCCGACCACAAACTCGCCGAGAACCCCTGTCAGGACCGCCTCGCCCAAAAGACCTTCGTCGGCCAGGCCCGAGCCAATGGCGGCCCCTACCGGCGCGCTTCCAAGAACAACCAGGAGGGCAAGTCCCGTGGCCCCCAGCTGCTCCTGGTCGTCATAGCGGTTGCTGTCGTATCGATCCCAGTCGGTCTCGGATGCGATTAGGACCATTCCGGCGCTCAGCCCCACCCCAAACGTGCTGCCCACGAGGGCGCCCCGGAACCGGTTGGGGGACTCGTCTTCGTCCGCCCCCGGAGCCGAGGAAAGAGGCGCAAGCCGCACCGGCAGACGGTCCTTTTCCCTCTGCGTTGACACGGGCCACTGGGAACCGTTCGGCGCCTCCGACACTGCGCGGTCCGCCAGTTCCTGAGCGGAGGGCACGGCGACAAACGACGAGGAGGTGAGAGACTGCGACTGTGCGATCGACGGGAGCAGACCGAACAAGAGACCAACGAGAGAAATTCTGGTCGCCGTTCTGAGATGTAGAATGAGATGAGACATCGGACCCAATAAAGAAGTGAACCAACAAACGGGATAGGTTTGCCGCGTCCGTTTGCCGTGCAGTAACACGTACTCGGCTCAGAGGACCCGCCGCTGCGGTGAGCAGCCCACAGCTGATTCGGCGGAACAAAGCATGTGTAGATTTAAAGAACCATGCGGGGTAGACTTTCCCGAGCTCATATCCTCTCGATCTTTCCCTCTCGTGTGTTGGCTCCATGTCCTCTCCCTCCGGCGCATCAACGCCTGCCGCGTCCGACGCGCGTTCGTCCCACTCCCTTCACGCGTGGCAAGTCGCCGGTGGTCTCCTCGCCGTCGCCGTCGTGGGGCTGGCCCTGTACGGGCTGTGGCCCACGCTTACCGGCCAGGCGCAGGACGACGCCGCCCGCGACGACGTAGAGGCCCCTTCCTCCACGGCGACCATCGATGTCCTGACGGCCGAGCGGGTCGACTTTCCGTTGCGGACGCGCGCCAACGGACACCTCCGCCCCTGGCAGGAGGCCCGCCTCCATGTGGAGGCTGGCGGGCCCGTTGTGAAACGGGCCGTTGAGGAAGGCGACCGCGTGGACGCAGGCGAGCTGCTCGCCCGGGTCCGCAACGAAGAGGAACGCATTGCCCTGAAGGAGGCGCGGGCCGATCTACTGGAAGCACAGGCCGAGTTCCAGGCCAAGTACGAAGGCGACGACGCCGTGCGGGCCGTTCGGGACTCGCTGGACGGCGCCGCCTCCGACCGGCGGGCCACCCAGGCCGCCGTGAGCGGCCTCACCGCCGCCCGGCAGGCCGTCGAGCGGGCCGAGCTCAACCTGGAGCGCACGCGGGTCACGGCGCCGTTTGCCGGGCGGGTGGCCAACCTTGCCGTCGAGGAAGGACAGTACGTGAGCGCCGGAGCAGAGATCGCCACCCTCCTGCGCGACGACCGCCTGAAGGTGGCGGTCGACGTGCTGGAGAGCGACGTGGTGCACGTCGACGAAGGCGCCACGGCCCGCGTGCACGTGCCAGCCCTCGGCCCCGAAGCCGACTCCGCCGCCTGGGTAAACGGCACCGTGTGGGCCGTCAACCCGCAAGTCGACAACGCGTCCGGCACCGGCCGCGTCACCCTTTCCATTCCCAACCCGGACGGCCGCCTCGTGTCGGGCCTCTACGCCGAGGCGCGCATCGAAACACGGCGCCTGCCCGACCGCCTCGTAGTGCCCGACGAGGCGGTGCTGGTGCGACAGGGCCGCGACCTCGTGTTCGTCGTCGAGGAGGGTCGCGCGCAGTGGACGTACGTCGACGTGGGGGCCCGCTCGGGCGACTACGTGGAGATCACCGACGGCGTGGCCCCCGGCGACACGATTGCCGTGGACGGCCACTTTGCTCTCGCCCACGACGCGCCGGTGGAGGTAGAAGCGGTTCAGGAACTCGATATTGAATAATGTGGCGACCCATTTCCACACGTCCTTCCCAACGACGTATCCCTCCGCTCCAACTGTGCGTTCGGACCCCCTTTCGGTACTTCTTCCTCAACTCCCCCTGCTCGCTGCCATGTCTTCTGCTATTCCTACGCAAATCCGACTCGGGATTGCACTTCTGCTCTGCGGCGTGTTCGTCGCGTGCACCGATTCCGCCCCGGACTCCGTGCCCCTTGAGGAAACGACGGCCCTCGAACAGGTCGACACCCTCAAAATTCAGGAGACCGACGATCGGTTCATCGGGACGCTGACGGACGCCGGCGTCCGCCTGGATCCCCTCCGCCTGTACGTCGCCGACCCAAAAATGCAGCGCGTTGCCGTAGTCAAACCTGACGGATCAATCGAGCGGTTTATTGGAAAGCCCGGGAAAGGTCCAGGAGAGTTGGGGACGCCCAATCACCTGACGGTCCATGATGGCAACGTTGTCGTTGCTCAGCAGCGCTGGCGAGGGTTTTCGGTGTTCGACACCTCCGGCACGTACATCGAGAATTACCGTCTGTCCGAGGGCTCCTGGGCAGGAGGCGGCGACCTTTTTATTACCGAAGATGGCTACCTATTTCCTGTTACGAACTCAAATCCCCGAAAAAGAGGAACCTTAAAAACCACGGCCGACGAGCCGACGATCGCAGAGCTCAATTCAGAGTTTGAGGTCACCGAGACTTTCGGTACGTTCCCCTCTTTGTATCAGGAGGAAGAGCATGTCTTAAGAAGACGAACGATGGACTTCCGGGGCGACTCACTTGCGGCGGTGGGATATCAGCTCGTGCCGGAAGTACGGCTGTACGATCTGACCACACCGGGCAATCCGCATCTGCAAACGCTGTCGTTTGATCACCCCGACTTTCGGCCTCCCGAGGAGGAAACGCCATTGGACATCGCGATGGACGATCAACTGTACGAGCGGCTGTCCAATTACGTCATCGTGAAGGAAACGATGTTGCTTCGAGAGGGGGTCGTGATGCAGGTCTTTGCCAATCACACCGAAGGGTACTATAAGCAGACCGAGTTTGAACCGTCCGAGCAGGAATACTTCGCAACCCTGGGGACGGTCAATTCCGACGAGCGGCTTCACCTTTCCCTCCCCGGCCGCGTCCTCGCCCGCGACGAGAAGGATCGGCTGTACGTAGAACTCAACGCAACGCCCGACGAACGGAAAATCGGCATCTACGAGGTAAATTGGCCATAATCGCCCCTCAGATCCAATCTGTGACATGCTTCCGATGGACTGGAGGTCGTGTGTCCTTTTGGTCGTGGGATTAGTCTTGGCCACTGGCTGTGATACGCCGGGGGCTTCCACGCCCGAGGTCGTACCTCTACACGAGACGACGGCCCTCGAACAGGTCGGCACCATCGAGATTCAGGAGACCGACGAGCGGTTTATCGGACAGGTTGCGGGGGTCGACGTCGAGCGAACCCCGTTCCGTCTCTATGTCGCTGACCGGAAGATGGATCGAGTGGCTGTAATTACAAAGGAGGGAAAGATAAAGAAATTTATTGGCCGTCCCGGAAAAGGTCCCGGTGAGTTGCAAAGCCCATCGGACGTTTTCGTGGATGAGGAGCGCATTATTGTGCACCAGGGACGGAGGGCTGGGTTCGAGATGTTTAATCGATCCGGAATATATGAGGAAACTTACCGCCTTCCCTCTGGTCACTGGTCGGACGGAATGTACTCTTCAATGCATGCGATTGAGAACGGATATCTTCTGCCCGTCACCAGCGTTGATCCCCGCAAACATGGTCTGCAAGCCACGACAGAGGAACCGAGCTTTGCTGCAGTGGATCGAGAATTACAGATTATAGAATCATTCGGGACGTTCCCGCCCCTGTACCAGAACGGAAAGTACGTTGCTCGCCAACGCACGGCGGATTTTGAAGGTGACTCTCTGTTGGCCGTAGGCTATCGACTGGTTCCCGACCTTCAATTGTATGACGTAGATTCGGCAGAGGCATCGAAGAAAAAAACCATCTCCCTGTCGCATCCCAACTTCCGCCGGCCGACAGAGGAAATCCCTATGGAGATCGCCACAGAAGACGATAAGCTGTACGAACGGCTGGCGAGGGTCTCTGGGGTCGAATATACCGCGCTGTTCGCCGAAGGCGTTTTCGTTCAGGCTTTTGCGAACCAGACGAAAGCATTCTACGAACGCAAATTCGACGAGGAAGAACAGACCCACTACGCCATCCTCGGAAAAATAGGCACGGACAAGCGCTTGCACTTCAAACTGCCGGGACGGATTCTTTCCCACGACGAGAAGGATCGGCTGTACGTAGAACTCAACGCAACGCCCGACGAACGGACGATCGGCATCTATGAGATCAACTGGCCATAATCGCTTCTCAGAGCCAATCTATGCCATGCTCCCGATGGACTGGCGGACACGTGAATTGCTTACCAGCAATGTACATTACAAAGAACAATCAAATTCACTTGATGATGCCCCTCCCCCAACTGGTACCATGTAGTCAAACTGTCGCTACTCTCTTGAATCCACGTGCGAGAGCGTACAGTTGAATGTATCGTTTTCTCTCTCCAACAGGGGAAGACCAATGATTGAATATGCACGGTACGTAATTTGGGCCTTCGGAATCGCGACGTTTCTAGCGCTTATGGTGTTCAACGTAGATGTAGTAGGTCCGCGGGGAGCACAGGGAGCACAGGCTGTAGCTTCGATTGCAGAAGCGGAGTGGGAGTTGTGTGACGAGAACAGTGTGTTGTGTGCGGTCTACAAATTTCCAAATGGTACCATCAAAAAGTCTTACGATGAAACAGGGGTCGTCATCACGCCAGAAGAGTAATCTGGTGTCAGGGACTGTAAACCGTCTCTCGCTCGGTGGTACTCGTGAGCACGAGCCCTCTTCTACTGGGGACTCGGGCTGCCATCCCGCCATACTGTGGATGGAGGATCGAGTCCCACGAAGGAGTAAGTTATAACGGACGAATGGGTGAGCTGATGAGTGCTCGAACCACCAGGTTTCTTGTGGTGATCTGCTTGGTCGTGGTCACCGGCTGCGGGCGGGAGGAGAGCGATTCATCTGTTGCAAACCGAGCAGTGGAGAAGACCGCCTCTGCTGAATCGCTATCTGTCGAGGTCCGGCCGATGGCCGAAGAGGGGGCTGCTGATTCGCAGGTCAGCCTCACTTCCCGGGGAGTGCTCAGTGGTGCACGATTTCCTCAGAAAGCCGGCCACTCTCTGTTCACGACCAACGGTCGGTATCTCGTCTGGAAGAAGACCTACACGGACACGCTCTGCGTCTACGATCTACGCGCAGGCGAATTGGCCAGCAAAATGCGGGTTCCCCGAGGCGAGGGGCCTGGAGAATTCGAAACTCTAAGCGGGGCTGCGATCACGAACGACGATGTCGTGTATCTCGCCGAACCTAACCAGGCCAAGTTCCTCCGCTTCGACGTCACGAAGGGGCCGCTGGAAGACCTTACGTTTTACGAGTCGGGATTTCGCCCCGAGCGAGTGGATGCGTGGGGGACCCAACTCTTCGCCAAGAGAGCTTCTAGTGGCCTTTCGGGTACTGAATTGGTGGGCGTAATCGGCTCGGACCGAGTCTTTCGAGCGGCAGACGGGCTCAACTTGAAGAAGGAGCTCGGCAGTCTGTTTTTTCAAGCGGGGCGTTTGGATGTGGCGCAACAGCGTGCATTTTTCTTGACGCGGTACCGACCATGGATTTATGTTTTCAACCTTGAACGCAACCGGTTTGTTAAAAAAGTCGTGTACGGGCACGTAGAAATCGAGAGTCCGGAGCCAGAGAAGACCGACCGCGGTGTCACGGTCTACCGCCCCCCTCAAGAAGTAGAGTTCTTTGCTTACGAGGTGGTGGCGGTCCCCGGGCGTCCCAGTCGCGTGCTCATTAATGCAGAGGGGGGCAACGACCAACATTCTTTCGACCCATCGGCACTCTACGAGATCGACGTGCAAACCGGGTCAATCGTCGCAGAGCACGATCTTGGACTCAAGATCCACAAGGTCGCTACTGCCGATAGCAGTTTATACGTCTATGACGACGAGAAGCGTGTGGTATTTGCGTATCGACTGCGCCCCTCTGAGCAGTGATTCGGGGACCTCTGAGCGACAAGGAGAAGACGACCTGGACGCAGCAGAAGCCCGGTTCTGGGATGGAGAAAGAATCAGCGACTCGGATATCAGTTCGCTTGATCGGCTGGCTCGCTGTCGCGTGCCTGGCTGCCTGGATTGTGAAGTCCACAGTTGTATCGGTAAGCCGAATCTCGTCGGTCTCGATGTCCCCAACGCTGGATCCCGGCGAGTACGTACTGATCAGCCGATCCTCGTACCGGCTTCGAACGCCGGCCACCTTTCCACTCAGCTCATTCCCATTCCCCTCAATGTCCGCCGATGGATGGTCGGACGTCGAACGAGGCGCTATCGTCGCCTTCCTTTCGCCGCAGGAACTCGCACGTGGTTCCCATCCAGCCCGGGCAACCACCTACGCAAAGCGGTGCGTGGCCCGCCCTGGAGACACGGTGCGCGTCGACGACAGTGTCCTGCGGGTGCAAAGAGGGAACGGCAACTCAGTCTCGTCCCGCAGGTATTCTGTTTCTGAGCGGAGGTAGGAAAAAGAATGGATTGTGCCACGCAAAGGGGATACGCTTCGGCGGGGCCCAGTCTCGCGGGATCAGCTACGGCGAATCATCCGACGCGACGGACATCAGGTTTCGTTTCCCGAAAGCGGCCTTCGAGTTGACGGACGACGGCAGAAATACTATGTCGTGGAGCAGGATTACTATTTCGTCCTCGGAGACAATCCTGACATGAGCCGAGACAGTCGCCACTGGGGACTCGTGCCGGAGAAGAATCTCGTCGGCAGTGTTCTCGGAATTGTCTGGCCTCCACGCATCGAAGACAGGCTCTCATAGCCTCCCATCAGGCACACGTCCTCCACGAGATCGACTGGCTGTGGCCTCTCCCTATGAACGTGAAGTGAACGATTTATAAGCCCCGTACGTTTGTGGTTTTCGGTTTCCAAGTCGTTCTTCGTGTGCCTATTCTCCGATGCGCGCCCTCGTCCGCCTGTGCTTCCGTCGCCCGGTGGCCGTCGGGGCGGTCACCGCCCTGCTGGTTGTGCTGGCCGGGGTGTCGTACGTCCGCCTGCCGGTGGCCCTGCTGCCCGACCTGGGCTACCCCGCCCTGACGGTGTGGACGGCCTACCCCGACGTGCCCCCCGAGCGGGTGGAGCAGACGGTGACGGAGCCGGTCGAGGAGGTGGTGGCCGGCACGGAGGGCCTGGAGCGCGTGACGGCCCGAAGTCAGCTGGGCGGGAGCCTCGTGGAGCTGCGCTTCGGCTGGAATACGGATTTGGACCGGGCGCTGCTGAACGTGCGCGAGCAGATCAACCGCCTCGGCGACCGCCTGCCCGAAGCCGCGGAGCAGCCCGTCGTGCTGCGGGTCGACCCGAGTGATCGTCCCATCCTGATGCTGGCGTTGCGCGGGGCGCGAGGCGACACGGCCTCGGCCCGCCCGGTTGCCGCCCAAGAGGAGCCGCCCCAGGACCTGACGCGCCTCCGGGAGGTGGGGCGCGAGGTCGTGGGCCGTCGCCTCGAACAGCTCCGCGACGTGGCCCGCGTTCGCGTGACCGGCGGGTACCAGCGCGAGGTCACCGTGCAGGTCGACGAGGACCGCCTCGCCGCGCTCGGGCTGGGCCTGGACGACGTGGAGCAGGCCCTCGACCGCGCAAACGTGTCGCTGCCCGGCGGCACGATCCGGCGGGGTCCCTTCCGATACGCCGTGGAGGTGAGCGGGGAGTTTCGGAGCGCGGACGACGTGGCCGAAACTGTCCTCGCCCGAGAGGAAGGGCAGCCCGTCCGCCTTTCGGACGTGGCCACCACCAAGATGGGCGTGGCCGAGCGCCGCGGGCTCGTCCGCTACGACGGGCGGGAAGCCCTCCTCCTGCTCGTGGAGCGCCGGCCCGACGCCAACACGGTGCGGGCAGCCGCGGAGGTGCGAGAAGCCCTTGGGCCCCTGGAGGAAGAACTAACGGGCGTGCAACTCGACGTGGTGGTTGACGAGAGCGTCTTCATCGAGCAGGCCATCGGCGGGGTCGTGCAGGCCGTGCTCCTGGGCGGTCTCCTCGCCATCGTCGTCCTCTTTGCCTTCCTTCGCCGCCTGCGTCCCCTCCTGGCCGTGGCGGTGGCCGTGCCCCTCTCCATTGCCCTCACGCTCATCGGGTTCGAGCTACTGGGCGTCACGTTCAACATGATCGCGCTCAGCGGCCTGGCCCTGGGCGTGGGGCTGCTGGTCGACAACGCCATCATCGTCGTCGAAAACGTGGCGCGGCTGCGCGAGGAGGGGCTCGGGCCCGTCGCAGCGGCGCGGCAGGGGGCCGAGGAGGTGGCCGGGGCCATCGCCGCCAGCACGCTCACCACCATCTCCGTCTTTCTCCCCATCACGTTCGTGGAGGGGCTGGCCGGGCGCCTCTTCCGCGACCAGTCACTGGCGGTCGTGGCGTCGCTCCTGGCCTCCCTCCTGGTCGCCCTCACCGTGGTGCCCCTCCTCGTGCGCACCGACGAGGGACCTGCCTCCGGCGACGAGCCGGAGGCGTCTCGCCTGCCACGGTTGCTCTCCGCCTACGAGCGGGCGCTGGACTGGAGCCTGGACCACCCGGGACGCGTGCTGGCCGGGGCGCTCGTCGTGCTCGTGGGGGCCGGCTGGATCGGATGGTCGCTGCCGCGCGAAGTGGTGCCCGCCGCCGATCAGGGCCGGGTGGAGGCCCACCTCACGATGGCCCCCGGCACCGACCTTCCCATCGTCGAGCAACGGGCGGCAACTGTGGCGCAGCGGGCCCGCCGTACGGTGAAAGCCACGCACGTCCTGGCCGACCTCGGGGAGCGAAGTACGGCCCGGCTGGAACTGGACCCGCGCCCGCCGTACGAGGCGGACCTCACGCTGATGTTGCCCGACAGCGTGCGTGCCCCGACCGCCGCCCGCCACCTCCAGCAGGCGTCGTTTCCGCCCGACGTCAACGTGGAAACTCGCCCCGCCCAGACGCGCCTGGGCGCCCTGCTCTCGCCCGCCGAGAACGACCTCCTGATCGACCTGCGGGCCGAGGAGCGACGGCAGACGCGAGGCGTGGTCGACACCCTCCTGCAGCGCCTCCGGGCCCGGCCCGAGCTCTCCGGGGTTCGGCGCGCCGAGGCCGCCGAGGTGCCGGCCTACCACCTCCACCTTCAGCGGCAGACGATGGCGCGCTACGGCGTGACGCCCGAGGCCGTGGGCCGCGCCCTGGAGGCCGCCGCCCGGGGCCGCACGGCCACTCAGCTGCGTCAGGTCAACGAAGAGGTGCCCATCGTGGTGCACAGCCGCGACGTGGGCTCCATCGACGCGCTCCTGCGCCGCGACATCGACACCCCGAACGGGCGCCTGCCCCTGCGTCGCTTTGTGACGGCCGAGCGCACCGCCCTCCCGGCGGCGCTCTTGCGATCCGAACAGGCGCCGGTGGTGCGCCTCGTGGCCGACGTGACGGAGACCCGCGGCCTGTCTGAGGCAGTGGGCGCCGTACAATCCACCCTCGCTACCACCCTCCCGACCGGCGTTCGGGGCGAGGTGGGCGGCGCGAACCGCGCCTTTCGGGAGAGCTTGCGGGCCGTGGGCTGGAGCCTGCTCCTGAGCCTGCTGCTGGTCTACCTCATCCTCACGGCCCAGTTCGAGCGGCTGCGCCAGCCGTTCGTCATTCTGGCGGCCGTGCCGCTGGCGGCCGCGGGCGTGGCCCTGGTGCTGTGGCTGACCGGGCAGACCGTGAACCTGATGAGCCTCACCGGGTGCGTGGTGCTGGTCGGGATCGTCGTGAACGACGCCATCATCAAGGTCGACTTTATCAACCAGCGCCGGGAGCGGGGCATGGCCCTGCGGGAGGCCATCGTGGCGGGCGGACGGGCGCGCTTCCGGCCCATCCTGATGACGACGATCACGACGGTCCTGGGCCTGCTGCCTCTGGCGCTGGGGCTGGGGGCCGGCGCCGAGATCCGCGCACCGCTCGCCATCGCCATTGTGGGCGGCCTCCTGAGCGCGACGGTGCTCACACTTCTCGTGGTGCCGGTGCTGTACCAGGCCGTGGCACAAGCAGACTGACATTTCTCGTATTTCCTCCCTGATCCCATGACCCGCGCTCGTTCTTTCTTCCTCCTCTCGGGGATGTGGATCCTCCTTCTCACTGCTGGTTGTGGCGGAGAGACTGACCGTCCCGACCTCGGGGACTGGACCCTAACGGCGGATCCCCTCACGCTCACCGAAACCTTGCGCGTGAGCGAAACGGAGGACTTTTACTTCGGCTCCGTGAGCGATCTCGACATCACGAGCGAGGAACACATCGTCGTGGCCGACCGGGAGGCCAACAATCTCAAGGTGCTCCGCCCGGACGGCTCCCTCCTCGACACGCTCGGCGGGCCCGGCGAAGGGCCGGGGGAGTTTGAGCAGCTGGCGGGCATTCAGGTCGCCCGCGGCGACTCCGTGTTCGCCTACGACGTTCGGCGGTCGCGGCTGACCGTATGGCCCCCACTCCCTTCCTCCGAGGTGGCCCGGACGGTGACGTTTCCCCGCGCGGACGGCTTCGCCGTTCAGGCGTGGACGCTCGACAAGGGATTCATCGTCGAATTCGCTCAGCCTGCGTCGGCCCCCGAAGAGGGAGTCTCGCGACGGTCGCCCCGAATGTGGCGACGAGTCAGTGATGCCGGGACACCACGGGACACCTTGCTCCAGAGGCCAGGGCTAAAAACAGCGGTCACTGCACAGAACGGCGGCTTCCGGCTTCGGACCGTGCCCTTCGCCCGTCGCACGCTCACAGCCCTCGGTTCCGGCGATGTCCTGTACCATGGGTGGACCGACAGCCTCACCGTGCGAGCTCGTTCGAGCGACGAGCCATCCACGACCGCGGCCTCGATTCCGACCGACCCCGTGCCGTTGATCGAGGCCGCTCGCGACTCCGCGTTACGAGACGTGGGCGACGAGATGCGCTCCGTGGTCGCCTCGGGCCTGCCGGACACGAAGCCCGCATTCTCGGACTTGGTCGTCGCCGACGGTGGGCGGCTTTGGGTAAAACGACCAACGAAGAGCCCCGATGCAGAAATGGCGCCGTGGTGGATTTTGAACCTGGAGGAGCAGACCATCCGGGAGACGCAACTGCCCCGAGAGGTCGACCTGGAGGTCGTACAGGACGGCCAAGCCTACGGCACGACGACTACGGACGTGGGCGCGCCGGCCGTGGTGCGGTACCGCGTTCGCACAGATAAAGAAGCGTAGCGAATAGCACACCGCAGAGTAATGACTGACCGTTCAACGATCCCTCGTCTCCTCTTCTGGATCATCGGAATATCCGTTCTCCTGGCCGGCTGCGGAGGATCGGACACCGAGGGTCCCCCACAGCTCGGCGACTGGACGCTGCAGGACGACGGGCTCACGCTGACCCAAGAGCTTCAGGTGAGCGAGACGGACACCTACTTCCTCGGCTCGGTTCAGGACTTCGACGTAACGACCGACGGGCACATCGTTGTGGTCGACCGGGAGGCCAACAACCTCAAGGTGCTCCGCTCGGACGGCTCCCTCCTCGACACCCTCGGGCGACAGGGGCAGGGGCCGGGCGAGTTTCAGGACCCTACGATTGTCGACGTTGCCCGGGGGGATTCGGTGTATGTGTTTGACAACCAGTTGAACCGGCTTGTCGTGTTCTCGCCCCCTCCGGCCGCCGAACTGGCCCGGTCGGTGGTCATCACCAGCGACATCGGCCACCTGTCGGGCATCCGAGTACTGGGCGATCGTTTTGTGGGGGAGTTCACTCCAGGATACACTCGCAAGGAAGGCCTCTACCGCCCCACGCCCAACACCTGGCACGCCCTGGAGGGCACGAGCGTGTCGGACGATCCCCTCGTGCGTGTGCAACGACGAAAGGTCGCGACTTCGTTTGGTGACGAGGGGGCCGCCATTGCCTATCTTCCCTTCGGACGTGTGACGCGGGTAACGCCCGGGCCCGACGGCCGCCTCTACCACGGCATCAACGACAGCCTCCGGATTCGAGCCACATCGCTCGACGGGACGACGGAGACCATTGCGCACATCCCGGCGGATCCAGTTCCAATCACCGAAGCCGAGCGCGACTCCGCCCTGGCGGACATTCCCTCCGCAATCCGAAGCCCGCTGGTCTCGAACTTTCCCGACGCGAAGCCGGCCTTCACGGACCTCGTTGTGGCCGACACCGGCCGCCTCTGGGTGCGGCGGCCGCCGGAGGGGCCCGACGCTGAGACGACATCCTGGTGGGTCCTCTCTCCGGACCAGAAGACCATTCACGAGGTCCGGCTGGACGCCGAGATGGATCTGGAGGTCATTCAAAATAGGCACGTGTACGGCACGACGACCACGGAGGCAGGCGCGCCGGCGGTCGTTCGATACCAAATTGATTCGTGATGCGGGAGGCGTAAAAAAGGAAACAGGGCCCGTCAGGAGGGGAATAGGGCACGGTCCCTGACGCAGGACCCGATGCCTGCATGCTATGACCCTCCGTCTGACCGACGCGAGACATGTCTCAAACGAGTTGGCTTCAGCGCTGGATCGAGCGGCCCGTGCCCGTCCTGGCGTGGGCGGTAGCCCTGCTGCTCGGCGGGGGCTGGATGGCCACGCAGGTGCCGCTGGAGTGGGCCCCAACGGTGGAGCTGCCGGAGGTGCGAATCACGGCGACCTGGTCCGGCAGTTCGCCCCGCTCGGTGGAGCGCTACGTGACGGCGCCCCTCGAACGGGCGGTGCAGGAGGTGGAGGGCACGGCGGGCATCGAGAGCGTCTCGGAGGAGGGACAGGCCACGATTACCGCACAGGTCGTGGAGGACACCGACCTCGGCCTCTACACGGCCCGCGTGAGCGAGCGGCTGCGGCTCGTGGAGGAGTCGCTGCCGGACCGCGTCTCCCCACGCCTCACGAAGCGGGTCCCCGAGGCCCTCCGGGACGAACAGGGCTTCATGACGCTGCAACTGGTGGGTCCCCAGGAACCGGCGGCGCTGCGGCGCCTGGCGGACGACCGCGTGTCGGCCCGCCTCGGCAGCCTCCCCGGCGTGGCCGACGTGCGGGTGCGGGGTGGCACCACCCGCGAACTGCTCGTCACGCTCGACCCCGACCGGCTGGCCACGCAGAACATCGAGGCATCGGCCGCCCGGCAGGCCCTCCGCGAGGCCACGACCAACGCGGTCTACGGCCGCCTGCGGGGCAAGGGGCGGGCACCACTCCTCCTTACCCCCGCGTCGGACCGAACGAGCGCCCTGCGCGACCTCATCGTGAGTGCACCGGGCCGCGAGGGCCCACCGGTGCGGCTGGAGACCGTGGCCACAATCGAACAGACGTCCGCGCCTCGCCGCTCCATCACGCGCATCGACGGGAATCCCGTCGTCACCCTCACGCTCGACCGCGCGCCCGGCAGTCACATGATTGAGGTCGCCGAGCGAGTGCGCAGTCGGATGGAAACCCTCGAAGAAGAGCTCCCGGCGGAGACGCGCCTGGAGGTGGCGACCGACAAGAGCGAGGACGTGCGCGGTCAGCTCGGCGAGCTGCGCTGGCAGGGGGGCATCGGGCTGCTCCTCGTGGTTCTCGTGATGCTGCTCATGCTGCGAAGCGTGCGGGCCGTGGGGGTGGTACTGTTCAGCGTGGCGGTGGCCCTGGCCGGGGCCCTCGCCCTCATGGAGCCGCTCGGCCTCACGCTCAACCTCGTCACGCTCGCCGGGCTCGTGCTCGTGTTCGGGCTGCTGGTAGACAACAGCGTGATTGTGACCGAACAGCTCGTCCTCCGGCGTGAGCAATCCCCCGGCGTCCCGCTTGCCGACACCGCCGACGCAGCCGTCCGGAGCGTGGCCTTGCCCCTCGTGGGGGGCACCGTCACGACCATCGCCGTGATGCTGCCCCTGGTCTATCTGAGCGGTGAGCTGCGCGCCCTCTTCCTTCCCTTCGGCGTGCTCACGGCGCTCACGCTGGCGGCCTCCCTGGCAAGCGCCGTCGTGCTGGTGCCCGTGCTCGGGCGGTGGCTGCCCGCCTCCGGCGGCGGGCACCGACTGCCGCGGGGGGTGCGACGGGCCATCCAGCTGCCGTACCGACTGGGCACGTGGGCACCCAAAACCACCCTCCTCGCCCTCGTCCTCCTCGTCGGCGTGCCCCTGTGGGCCCTGCCCTCGACGCTCGACGTCGCGGACGATCCCGCCCAGCCGGAGGCGGTCCAACGGCTCGCGGGCCTCTACAACCAGACGGTGGGAAGCGACATTGTGCAGGAATCTCGTGAATGGATCAACCCGGCGCTCGGCGGCGTCGTGCGGCCCTTCGTCCAGCAAACCCCCTTCGGCGAGCAATGGGACTACGAGGCCGACCCGGCGGTCTCCGTCCGCCTCGGCTTTCCCCCCGGCAACCCCATCGGGCGGGCCGACTCGCTGCTCCGCCGCTTCGAACAGACCGCCCTGGCCTCCGAATCCGTGCGCCGGACCGTCGCGCGCGTTCGGGAGCGCAGCGCCTCGCTCCGCGTCCTCTTCCGCGAGCCGGCCCTGGACACAGCGGAGCCGTACCTGCTCCGCGAGCAACTCATCCAGGAGGCCGTCCTCCTGGCCGGCATCGACGTGAGCGTGAGCGGCCTGCTGCCCCAGGGGTATTTTAGCCGAAGCGGCACCAACATTTCGGGCTTTACCGTCGTCGCCTACGGACCCAACTACGAGGACCTCGCGGCCCTCACCGAACGCTTTGCCCGCACCCTGAAGGACGCGAGCCGCCGCGTGGCCACCGTGAACACCGACGCCGGACAGTACGGCTTCCGGCAGCCGCGCGAGGTCCTGCGCTTCCGCCTCGGCCCCGACGCGCAGGCCCGCAGCGGCGTCACGCCCCAGCGCCTGGCCGCGCGGCTTCGCCCCGTGCTCACCACGCGCCGCCCCGCCCTCTGGGCCGACCTCGAGGGCGCCCCGCAGCTGCCCGTCCGCGTCGTGGTGGACGGCGCGTCGCAGCTCGACGCCGAGACGCTCACCGACCGCCCGCTCGTCCTGGTCGGCAGTACCCAGGTCAAGCTCAAGAGCACCGCCACGTACGACGTCGAGACGGTGCCCAGCCGCATCGTCCGCGAAAACCAGCAGTACAAGCGCTACATCGAGGTCGACTACCGCGGCCCTCATCGCATGGGGAATGAGTTTTTGGACAAGGCCCTAGCGTCATTCTCAACCCCGCCCGGCTACCGCCTCGAACGCGAGCAACGTACATTTTTCACCGAAGAGACCGAGCGTGCGTTCGGCTGGGTGATCCTGGGCACCATTGTGCTGGTCTTCCTCGCCACGGCGGCGGTGTTCGAGTCGTGGCGCCTGCCGGGGGTGGTGCTTCTGAGCGTGCCCACGGCGCTCGTGGGCATGGCCGCGGCCTTCCTCCTGGCGGGCGACCTGGCGTTTGCCGAGGGCGCGTTCATCGGGGCCGTTCTTTTGGTGGGACTGGCAGCCAACGATTCAATCCTGCTGGTTGACCGCTTCCGGCGCCTTCGCGCCCGCCGCCCGCACGGAACCGCCGACGTGCTCACCCGCCTCGCCCTGCGCGAGCGCCTGCGCCCCATGTGGACGACAACGCTCTCGACCTGCGTGGCGATGCTGCCCCTCCTCGTCTTCCCGCTGGAGGGGGAGTTTTGGGTCGGCATGGCCGTGACGGTCGTGGGCGGCCTGCTGGCGGCGACGCTCATTGCCCCCCTGGCCACCGTCGCACTCCTCACGATTATGGACTCCGACGAGCTGTCGTCTGCAGGCGTGCAGTCCTCTACCCAGTAGAGACCGGGCAAGAACACGAGTGCCTTCTCATCAGAACTCCCTCTGTGCTGACTACTGCGAAAGGTGCAAGTCTTTCATTTACTCCACGTCGCTCCGTGAATGCCGAACGGGAACCACACGGAGACCCGCTCTGCCGATGTACGGGTAACCCCGCTACCGCGACAGGTACAGGTCTTTCATTTCATACGGCTGCTCGAAGTGCTCGTCCGAGAGGGAGTCCACAAACGCGATGGACTCGCCGGTCGACTTCATCTCCGGGCCCAGCTCCTTCGGCACTTCGGGGAATTTGTCCCACGAGAAGACCGGCTCCTTGATGGCGTAGCCCGTCAGGTCGGACTCCAGGTCGCCCCGCTCGCGGAAAGTCGCTAGCTTTTCGCCCAGCATCACCTTCGTGGCGATGGCCGGGATGGGAATGCCCGAGGCCTTGGCGACAAATGGCACGGTGCGCGAGGCGCGCGGGTTGGCCTCGATGACGTACACCACGTCGTCCTTCACGATCATCTGCACGTTCAGCAGGCCCGTCACGCCCAGCTCGAACGCCAGGTCGCGCGTGTACTGCCGAATCGTCTCCTGGATGTCCTCCGACAGGCTGAACGGCGGCAGGACGGCCGTCGAGTCGCCGGAGTGCACGCCCGCCGGCTCGATGTGCTGCATAATGCCGGTGATCCACACCTCCTCCCCGTCGCACACCGCGTCCACGTCGATCTCAATCGCGTCCTCCAGGAAGCGGTCGAGCAGAATCTCGTTCTCGGGGTAGATCGACAGGATGTTCTCGACGTACTCCGCCACCTCGTCGCGGTTAATCGCAATGCGCATCCCCTCCCCCCCCAGCACGTAGCTCGGCCGGATGAGCGTCGGGTAGCCGAGGTCGTCGGACGTGGCCACGGCCTCCTCCACCGAGTGCGCCACGCCGTAGGGCGGGGACGGAATCTCCAGCCGCTTCAGGATGTCGGTGAACTTCCCGCGGTCCTCCACCAGGTCCATCTTCGAGTAGGAGGTGCCGAAGATGTGGACGCCGTCCGCCTCGAACCGCTCCCCAAGCTTAATCGCCGTCTGTCCCCCAAGCTGCAGGATGACGCCCTCCGGCTGTTCCAGGTCGATTACGTCCTGCACCCGCTCCCAGAAGACCGGCTCGAAGTAGAGCTTGTCCGCCACGTCGAAGTCGGTGGACACCGTCTCGGGGTTGCAGTTGAGCATGAGCGCCTCGTAGCCCACCTCCTGCGCGGCCTTCACGCCGTGGACGCACGAGTAGTCGAACTCGATCCCCTGTCCGATGCGGTTGGGGCCGGAGCCAAGGATGAGGACCTTCTCACGGTCGGTCACCGCGCTCTCGTTGACCGTCTCGTAGCTGGAGTAGTAGTAGGGCGTCTCGGCGGGAAACTCGCCCGCGCACGTGTCGACCACCTGGTAGGTCGGCGTAATGTCGCGGTCTTTTCGGTGGGCGCGCACCTCGCGGTCCTCCGCGTCGTCGGGGACGAGGTAGGCGATCTGCTCGTCGGAAAAGCCCGCGCGCTTCGCCTCCCAGAGGAAGCGGTCGTCCATCTCGCGGAGCGGGGTCTCCCTGATGTCCTCTTCCCTCTCCACGAGGGCCTGGATCTGGTGGAGGAACCAGGGGTCGATCTGCGTCACGTCGTGCACCTCCTCCACGCTGGCCCCGTAGCGGAACGCGTGGCGGACGTGCAGCAGGTTGTCCCAGTACGGCTTTTTCAACCGTTCGCGGACGGTCTCGCGGTCGGCGTCCGGGCGATCGGCGCCGAGGCCCGCGTAGCCGATCTCCAGGCTCTGCCACGCCTTCTGCAGACTCTCGTTGAACGTGCGGCCGATCGACATCACCTCGCCGACGGCCTTCATTTGCGTGGTCAGCTCCTCGTCCACGCCCTCGAACTTGTCGAAGTTGAAGCGGGGGATCTTGGTGACCACGTAGTCGAGCGACGGCTCGAAGCAGGCGCTCGTGTCGCCGGTGATTTCGTTCGGGAGCTCGTCGAGCGTGTAGCCGATGGCCAGCTTGGACGCCACCTTGGCGATCGGGTAGCCGGTGGCCTTGGAGGCCAGGGCCGAGGAGCGGCTCACCCGCGGGTTGATCTCAATCACAATCATGCGGTCGGTGCCCGGCTCGTAGGCGAACTGGATGTTGCACCCCCCCGCGAAGGTGCCGATCGAGTTCATGGCCAGGATGGCTGCGTCCCGCATCTTCTGGAATTGCTTGTCGGTCAGCGTCTGCTGCGGGGCCACGGTCACCGAGTCGCCGGTGTGCACCCCCATCGGCGTCACGTTCTCGATGGAGGCCACGATGATGACGTTGTCGTTCGGGTCGCGCAGCAGCTCCAGCTCGTACTCCTTCCACCCAAAGAGGCACTCGTCGATCAATACCTGGTGGGCGGGCGAGAGCTCCAGGCCGCGCGTCACCATTTCCTCGAACCGGTCGGCGCTCCACACGATGCCGCCCCCCGCCCCGCCCAGCGTGTAGGAGGGGCGAATCACGACCGGCAGGCCGCCGAGGTCCTGCGTGATTTCCTTCGCTTCGAGAAGGCTCTTGGCCGTCCGGCTCCGGGACTGGTCGAGGCCGATCTCGTCCATGAGGTCCCGAAACTGCTGCCGGTCCTCCGTGATCTGCACCGTGTCGATGTCGACCCCGATCACCTCGATGCCTTCCTCCGCCCAGAAGCCGCTCTCCTTCAGGTCCTGCGCCACGTTGAGGCCCGTCTGCCCGCCCATCGTGGGGAGCACGGCGTCGGGCTGCTCCTTCCGCGCAATCTGCGCAATCGACGAGGGCGTCAGCTCGCGCAGGTACACCTTATCGGCCATCAGGGGGTCGGTCATGATCGTGGCCGGGTTCGAGTTGACCAACACCACCCGGTAGCCTTCGTCCATGAGGGCGCGGGCGGACTGGCTGCCGCTGTAGTCAAACTCGCAGGCCTGCCCGATCACGATGGGACCGGACCCGATGAGGAGGATCGTCTCAATGTCGGTGCGCTTGGGCATCTGGGTATTGCGTATTCCGTATTGCGTATTTCGTATTGCGTATTTCGTATTGCGTCACCGTGTTCGTCGCAGCGGTCGCCGTTGGTGCAGAAAGTCAAAGGCCCCCGCACCGCGGTTCAATCTTCTGATTTCCATCTTCAACCTTCCCACTTTCAACCTTCTCACCTCCAACCTCCCAATCTTCTGACTTTCGACTCACGCCGTCACCGTGGCGGGGTCGGCGGCCGCTTCCGGAATCGTGACATCGCGCTCCTCCGCGACCATCTCCAGGAAGCGGTCGAAGTGGTAGTGGCTGTCGTGCGGGCCGGGCGAGGCCTCCGGGTGGTACTGCAGCGACAGCCCGGCGAACGTCTTGAATTCGAGTCCCTCGATCGTGTCGTCGTTCAGGTTCACGTGCGTCACGCGGGCGGCGTCGGGGTCGATCGACTCCGCATCGACCGCAAAGCCGTGGTTCTGCGTCGTCACCTCCACGCGTCCCGTGTCGAGATTCTTCACGGGGTGGTTGGCTCCGCGGTGCCCCACGAACATCTTGTAGACCTCGAAGCCCTGCGCGAGCGACATCAGCTGGTGGCCCAGGCAGATCCCAAACGCCGGTCGACCCGTCTTCAGGGCCCGTCCGACGCGGGCAATGGCGTCGGGCATGGCGCGGGGGTCGCCCGGCCCGTTTGAGAAAAAGAGCCCGTCCGGATCCCACGCCTGCACGTCGTCGAGGGGCGTGTCGCCGGGCACCACCTGCACCGTGCAGCCGCGGGCACAGAAGGAGCGGAGGATGTTTTGCTTGACGCCAAAGTCGTAGACGGCGATGCGCGGGCCGTCGCCCTCGCAGTACGTGTAGGCGGCATCGGGCGACACCTTCGAGGCCAGCTCGCGCCCCGCCATGCTGGGCCAGTCGCGCGCCTTCTGGACGAGGGTCTCGGAATCCTGCTCGGTGGAAGAAATCACGGCGTTCATGACGCCCTCGCTCCGGATGTGGCGCACCAACGCTCGCGTATCAACCCCCGCGATGCCGACCAGCTCGTGGCGCTTCATGAACGTGTCGAGCGTCTCGTCGGCCTGCGGGTTGGAGGGCCGCCGCGTGAAGTCGCGCACGATGAAGCCGGCCACCATCGGGGTGTCGGCCTCCATGTCCTCGTCCGTCGCGCCGTAGTTGCCGATGTGCGGCTGGGTCATCATCATGAGTTGGCCGACGTACGACGGGTCGGTCATGATTTCCTGATAGCCCGTCATGCTCGTGTTGAAGCAGAGCTCGCCGCCCGTGAGGCCACGATGGCCGATGGCGGTCCCGGTCACGACGGTGCCGTCGGACAGGGCGAGCGTGGCGGGAGCGGCGTCGGAAGCGGCGGTCGGGGGGGACATGGCGGGGAGCGGTCCAGGATTCGTAGGCACGAGGGGGTCACACAAAAAAACCTTCCTCCCGGAGCGGGGAGGAAGGCGAATAACGGCGACCAGCCCGAAGACTCAATTCTTCGGGGTCTGGTTGCGGCGGTGTGGGAACGGGGGTAGGAAGGGGCACTGTGGGCCGGTGCCTCCGTGGGATTATGTGGAAATTCCACTTGGCAAAAATGTATAAGGCGTGACGGGGTTTCAACATCTCGTCGGAGGACTCGGGTCTTCCGGGAGATCGATCGTAGATTCACGGGCTCGTTCGCTGCGCATGTCCTCGTTCCCCGCCCATTCGGATGCCCGCTACCGGCAGCGCTTCTTGGCTGCCTTGGCGGGCGTGCTCGGGGGACTCTTGCTGCTCGTGCACGGCTGGCCGACCTCGTCGGCCTCGTCGGATCGCCCGTTCGGCCCCCGGTCCCCCGATCGCATCCAAATCACGGAGATTCAGCCGACTCGGCAGCCCCAGGAGCAATCTCCGCCGCCGCCCGCCCCGCGCCCGCCCATCGTGGTCCCCAACGACGAGGTGGTCGAGTACGACGCCACCTTCGAGGACGCGCCCCTGCAGGTAGAGATGCCCGCCGACGACCCGACCAAACGGGACGGGGCCGACACGCCCCCTCGTGCCACTCGCTCCCTCGACACGGGCGCTCGCCTGCTCCGAAACGTACAACCGCGCTACCCCGCCTCCGCCCGCGACGACGGCATTCGGGCCCGGGTTCGCGTGGAGGTGGCCGTTACGGCGGAGGGGCGCGTGCAGAACGCCACGATCGTAGACCGTTGGCGGGTAACCGAGGACGGCCAGGTCCGGGCCGTCGGGCAGCTCGGCCACGGGTTGGAGGCCGCCGCCCTGAGCGCCGCCCGGCGCTCCCTGTTCCGCCCGGCCCGGCACGACGGGCGGCCCGTGGCCAGCCGCACCACCCTCACGTTCACGTTCGGCCACTGACAGGCAATGCCGGGGGGCCATAGGCGCGGTCGCCCGGCGACGGCCCCGTCAGCGATCGAGGTCGTGCCACGTCGCCTCTTCGATGTCGTCGCCCCAAAATCGGGGGTCGGCCGCCCGGTCCGAGGCCTGGGCCCGCGGCGACGGCCCGGCCCACTCGTTCCCTCGGGGCGAAGGCCCCTGTGTCGACGCCTCCCCCGTGGCCTCCGTCTCGCCCGCGGCCTCCGCCCCTCCTCCTCGTAGGAGATGGACGAGATTCCCGGTCACCTGGACGATGAAGTACAGAAGGACGGCAATGAGGAGGTACTCCATGAAACCAACGTCGGCGGGCTGCGGACGCACGAGCTCTGTTATGAAGCAGGGTGTTGAACGTGTCGGGTCCCGTCGGGGCGGGGCGCGGCAATGTGACGGGCGAGCGCCTGGAAGTCTTCCGGGCGTTCCACAAAATCCATCTCCGCGGCGTTCACCACGAGCAGGGGGGTGCGGTCGTACTGCCGGAAATACTGGTTGTAGGCAGCGTGGAGCCGGGCGATGTAGTCCGGGTCCATGTCGCGCTCGTACGGCCGATCCCGCTTCGCGATGTTTTCCATCAACCGATCGGGCGAGGAGCGCAGGTAGACGACCAGATCGGGGGTCGGCACGGTTGGCTCCATGAGTCGAAACAGCGACTCGTAGAGCTGCAGCTCGTCCCCCGCGAGCGTCTGCCGAGCAAAGATGCGATCCTTGTCGAAGACGTAATCGCTGACCGTCAGGTTCTGAAACAGGTCCCGCTCGGACAGCGCCTTTTGCTGCCGGAAGCGGCTCGCCAGAAACGCGAGCTGGGTCTGGAAGGCCCACCGGTCCTGGTCGTCGTAGAAGCGCTCCAGGAACGGGTTTTCCTCGAACTCTTCCAGCACCAGGCCGGACGCCCAGTGGTCGGACAACAGCCGGGCCAGGGTGGTCGTCCCCGCCCCAATGGCCCCTTCAATGGCGAGGTAGTTGAGGCTCTCGGGCGGGGTCGACGGATCGGACGCAGGCGACATGAGGGCAGGCGGGGACGAAACAACCGGGGGCGAAATCAGCGACCATCGGAGGCGGCGCCGGGCCGGGACGGCACGGTCAGGGCCACGGGGGCCGGGGTGAGGGCGGCGGCGTCGGAGCAGGCCGCGAGCAGCGCGGACACCGGGCGGTCGAACGGCGGGGGCACCTTGAAGTTCGGGGCGAGGTCAGCCCAGGGACGGAGCACAAACCGGCGCTGGGCCAGGCGGGGATGCGGAAGCGTGAGGGTGGGGGTGGCGCGTTCTTCGTCCCCCACTGCCAACAGGTCCACATCAAGCGGGCGGGGCGCCCATCGTCGCTCGCCGGATCGCGTTCGTCCCTCTCCCCGCTCGACCGCCTGGGCGGCTCGAAGCAAGGCCTCCGGGGATCGGGTCGTCTTCACCGCCGCAACGGCGTTCAGAAACGCAGGCTGTGTTTCCTCGGGTCGCACCGTGTGCGCTTCCGTCTCGTACACCGGCGACACTGCCGTCACTCGCACGCCGTCCACCGCATGCAGCGCGTCGACCCCGCCCTGGAGGTGCTCTTCCCGCGCCCCCTGATTCGAGCCCAGTGCCAAATATGCGGGGGTCATGGGGTTCGGTGTTTTTGAGCGACACGCGACCGATTGTGCGTCTCGTTCCGCCTTTCCGTCCCATTTCCAACGGAGGTCGGGAGGGGTCCAACGCGCAATTTGCTCGCAGTTTTCCTCCGCCCCCCGCGGACGCCCCTCGCAGGGCCGCGCCTCCCGACGGGCGGGCATCGAAACTGTACGAATGCACACGGACTGAATGGAAAAAAGCACCCATTTTTCGCCTCCCCCTCGGCCCTTCCCCCGAAGCGATCCGCCGAGGCCCCGGGCGCCGCGCCCGGCCCCCGTCCCTCTCCTCCTCGCCCGTCGCCCTCCGGTACGCGAGACACGCCCCAGGTCTCTCCGGCACATCCTTTGCGCCCCACATGTCCCACTGCGAGACCTCTTCGCGTCAACATCCCACGCATCGCACCCCTCTTGCCCGATGTACACGATTTCCGTTATCAACCAAAAGGGTGGGGTCGGGAAAACCGTGACGACCGTCAACCTCGCCGCTGCATTGAAAGAGCAGGGGCACGAACCCATCGTGATCGACTACGACCCGCAGATGAACGCGACCGACTGGCTCCTGGGCCGGGAGGCGACCGACGAAGACGATACCATCTTCGACGCCCTCGCCACGCTCGACGGGGAGGACGCCGACGCCTTTTCGCTCGCCCACATCGTCCGCACCTCCGACGCCGTCGGTGTCGATTTCGTCCCGTCGGATCGGCGCATGGCCGCTGCCAGCTTCGACTCCGTGGTGGGCCGGAGCGCCGTCTTTCCGCAGCAGTTTCGCCATCGTGTGCAGGAGCTCCGCACCGCGCAGGTATCCACCAACTCCGTCTCGTCCAAAAACTACGACTATTGCCTGGTCGACTGTCCGCCCTCGCTCGGACGCAGCATCGCCACGGCGCTGGCCGGGTCCGACGGCATTATCGTCCCGATCCACGCCGACCGGTTCAGCATGCGCGGCGTGAGCCAGCTCCAGAAGACCATCAAGCAGATCCGGCAGGTCCACAACGACGGCCTCCGCATCCTGGGCCTGCTGCCGAACAACTTGGACCTGCGCTCCGGCATGGTGGCCAACATGAAGGACAAGTTCCAGGAGGTGTACGACGACATTCTCTTCGACACCTTTATCCGCTGGCGCTCCAAAATCAACGAGGCTGCGACCCATGGGAAAAACATCATGGAGTACGACACCGACGCGGCCGACTTCTACCGGAGCCTGGCCGAGGAGGTGACGGAGCGGGCCCAGATCGCAACCGCTGCGTAACGTTCCATCGTCCCCCCTGCCGCTATGTCTGAGACGTGCACAACCGCCCCACCGAAGTCTGATTCGGAGATTCCGAGCTGGATGCAGTCCGTCGATCGGGAGGCGTTTTACAACGCGGACCCATCGGCTTCTCCAGAAGAGGACGCCGCCTCCCCGGCCGGGCCGCCGGCCGCTCCCTCCAACGGATCATCCGAGCCCTCGCCCTCGTCGGCCTCGGAAATGGAGGGCGCCCCAGACCCATCCGATCCCTCCGCGTCGTCCGCACCGGGTGCCACGGCGTCCCGGCCGGCCGCCCCCTCTGCCTCGTCTCTCTCCCAAAAGCTCCACCTCAGCCTCGGCGACACGGAGCAGCTTCCCACCCCGAGTCCGGCCCTCCAGCCCGTCTCGGCCGGAGCCATCCGGGCCGACCTCAAGCGACACCTGGAGCAGGCCGCCACCGTCGTGAGCACCCGGTATACCTCCGCGGTCTCTTCCTCCCTCGTGCTCGAGTACGCCCTTCATCGCACGCTGCTCGACCTCCAGGAAAACGACGCGGACAGTGCCCTTGTGGAGTGGCTCGACGCGAAGCTGTCCCGGCGGTGAGGAGACGAGGCACATCCGATCCTGGATGGACTCCCGCAAACTGCACCCCTGCCTGGACTCGAACCAGGATTTGCGGCTTAGGAGGCCACCGTTCTGTCCGGGTTGAACTACAGGGGCGTGGGGCATCCTGCGAGCCTGCTGCACTCGTCCGATGCAGACGGGTTCCGACGCGCGGCGTGTGAACGGCGGGCGGGATGAGGCGTAGACACCCTCCTGTCTACGTCCCCGATTTTCGACGCGGCTATGTCTTCGTCCTCCTCCCCCTCGTGGTCCCGCCTCGCCCTCGGAAGCGGGGTCCTGCTGGGCGGCGCCTACGCGGGCCTGTCCGCCCTCCGGTGGCGGCTGCGCCAGGGCCGTCCCGCCCCACTGTCCCTTCCGCCGGCGTTGGCGTGGTCCACCGGCATTCTCGAAAGCCCGTGGGGCGCGATTCACTACTACGAGCGGCCCGGACGGGGCGTCCCCGTGGTGCTTCTGCACAGCTTCAACGCGGTCGCCTCAAGCTACGAAATGAAGCCGATTGCCGAGCACCTCGCCGAGACGACGGACCGGCCGCTCTACGCGATCGACTGGCTCGGGTTTGGCCGGTCGGACCGCACTGCAGCCTCGTATCGTCCTGCGGTGTACCGGCACCAGCTGTTCCAGGTGCTCACCGAGGTCGTGGACGGCCCCGCCGACCTCGTGGGCCTGTCGCTCGGGGCTGAGTACGCGGCGCACGCGGGCCTCCAGGCCGCCCCGCACGTCCGCCGCCTGGCCCTACTGTCCCCAACCGGCTTCTCGAGCAGCCGGGGCCCCTCGGCGCTGGGGCGGCTGGGCCTGTCCCTGGCGGGTCACACGGGCGCCTTCGAGCTGCTGTTCTATCGGCTGACGCGCCGCGCCTCGCTCCGGGACTACTACGAACGCCAGGTGTTTTTGGACGCGAACGCCGTCCCCCAGGACCTGATCGACTACGCCCACACCACCGCGCAGGCCCGGGGCGCGCACCGGGCGCCGCGCCGGTTCGTCGACGGCTCCCTGTTTCTCGACGACGTAGCGCGCGACGTGTACGCCCGGCTGTACCGCCCCACCCTCCTCCTGCTCCCCAAGCGCCCAGGCCCCACGGTTCAGCAGTTCGACTTGCTGCCCGACCTCCTCACCCGCGACCTGGATCCTCTCCGGCACACTCTGCTGCCGGGCGGCCTGATGCCGCACTGGGAGGCGCCCGCCCCGTGCCTCGAGGCACTCGACTCCTTTCTGGAGGCGTGAACCGGGCGTGGCCGCTACAGCAGGTGCTTGCCTCGTCCCCCGTCCACCGGAAATGCAGTGCCCGTCACGTACCCGGCCCGCGCACTCGCCAAAAACGCCACCGCGGCGGCAAACTCTTCCGGCTCGCCGATGCGGGGGAGGGCGTTCTGATCGGCCCAGTCCGATTCAATCTCGTCCCGCGACTGCCCCGTTCGCTCCTGAATCTCATCGGCCAGATCCTCCAGCCGATCGGTGCGGGTGTACCCAGGGAGGACGGTGTTGACGGTAATGCCGCTCGCGCCCACGTCCGCGGCCAGGCTTTTGGCGTACCCCTGCACCCCGGCGCGCGCCGTGTTGGAAAGGGCGAGCGACGGAATGGGCTGCTTGGCCGACACGCTCGTCGTCATGATGATGCGGGCGTGGTCGTCCGTCGCCGCCGCGGTGCGCAGGTGCGGCAGGGCGGCGTCGCACAGCGTCACGGTGCTCATGAGGTTGAGCTCCAGGGCCTCTCGATACTCGTCTCGCGAGACGTCGGTGGCCCGGCCCGACGGGGGCCCGCCCGCATTCGTGACGAGCACGTGGAGCGCCCCGAACGTGTCGACCGTCTCTTCGATCGCCGCGTCGACGGCGGCCTCGTCGGTCACGTCGCAGACGAGGGGCAGCACCTGATCCTCCGTGATGTTGTCCTCGTCGGACAGGCTGCGAGCAGCGGCCGTGATGCGCTCCCGATCCCGCGAGCAGAGGGCCACCTTCGCCCCTTCCTGGGCCAGCTCCCGCGCGGCGGCCCGGCCCAGCCCCTTGCTGGCCCCCGCAACGAAAGCCACTCGATCCGTCAGTCCAAAGTCCATAGCACACAGCGTCTGTTTGAAAGAGAGTACGAGCCGCCCCGCCGCGTCAATCGGAGGCCAGAAAGCCGGTCACCAGGTCCGCCAGCGCGTCGGGCGCGTCGGCGTGCACCCAGTGCCCCGCCCCCTCGATGGTTTCGATCCGGGCCTGGGGAAAGAGGGCCCGAATCTTGTCCCGGTCCGCGTCGGCCACGTAGCCCGACGCTCCGCCGCGGACGAACAGGGCCGGGCCGTCGTACGTCCGGCCGTCCGCCGCGACGGGGGCGAGGAGGTCGTCGTAGTGCGCCCGGATGGCCTCCAGGTTCATCTGCCAGGAATACTGGTCGCCGTCGTAGTAAAGGTTTTTGAGGAGGAACTGCCGGATGGGCCACGACGGCACGTCGTCGGCCAGCGCCTCGTCAATGGCGTCGCGGTCGTCGTACGCCGTCGGGTCGATTCGGGCGAGGGCCTTCAGCAGATCCTGATGGGTGGGCGAGTAGGCCCGCGGCGCCATGTCGACCACAACCAGCCGGTCGACGCGCTCCGGGTAGCTGAGCGCGGCCTGCATCGCCGTCTTTCCCCCCATCGAGTGCCCGAGAAGGGCGGCGGCCCCCAGGTCGTGCCGGGACAGGAACGACCGCACGTCGGCCGCCATGGTCGGATAGTCGATCCGATCGGTGTGCGGGGAACGCCCGTGGTTTCGCTGGTCGATCGCGTACGTGGTGGCCACGTCTCGAAACGTCGTGCGGCACAGCGTGTGCCAGTTTCCGCGCGACCCGAGAAGCCCGTGAAGAACGAGCAAGGGAGGACCGTCCGCCCCGTATTTCTTGTAATGCAGATTCATGTGGGCGTATGTACCTGAGAAAAGCGGTGACCGACCCGAGTGCTTTGTCCGCCCCCCTGCATTCGTGTCACGCCCAAGGGCCGAGGAGGATCTAAAGACCCGACGAACTTGTCCGTCCTTTGCCTCTACCTGGATGGGCTTGGGATGCGCCCGCCCATCCTGCGTTCCCCGATTGTCTTGAGACGTCGTCGCACGTGCAGCATGACGGTTCGACTCTTCATCATTCTGTTGCTCGTGGGCGGCCTTGGGCTCCTGGCCGCCCAGCCGGGTGCGGCCCACCCCGAAGACCCGTCGCCCAAGGCCTACGCGACGGGTGACTCCCTTCAGACGGCGTCGACTTCTCCGTCCCGCCTCCCGTCCTCCTGGAATCGAATCAGCCTGTGGATTGGGGGCACGGCCCTCAACGGGCGGCTCATCGGAAAAATTCCCCGGAGCTCCATCGGCATGCTGGGCCTTCGGTACCACCGCCGCCTGGCCCCCAGCCCCGGCAGCGAACGCACCGGTGGGCTGACGTACACCTACCTGATCGACCTCCTGCCCGTGGTGGCCGTCTCCATTCCGGGGGGCACTGTGCCGCAGACCTCGCTGAGTGACCGCACCGTCTTTACGGACGGGATTACAACCTACGGGGTCGGGATCGCGCCCATCGGCCTTCGGCTCAACTACCGGCTCGATGCGCCCGTCGAGCCGTACATCGCCGGCAGCACCGGGGCGCTGTTCTTCCATCGCGCCCTGCCCGACGGGCGGGGCGAACGAATCAATTTCATGGTGGACGCCGGGGCCGGACTGCAAATCAGCCTCACGACGCAAACCATCCTGTCGGTGGGGTACCGATACCATCACCTGTCCAACGGCTTCCGTGGAGAGGTCAACCCCGGGATGGACTCGCACCTCTTCCACGCCGGCATCACCCTCGTGCCTTAACCGCAACCTCCTCCGCCCCATGGCCTCGTGTATTCCGTCCATTTCGTCTCGGGAGCTTCTGCTCGCAGTGGCGCTGCTCCTCTTCGGGGCCCTTCCAGCCACGGCTCAGCAGAGCCCCTCGGACGCCCCCTCGTCCCTCCAGGCCAGCGACCTGTTCAAGGTCCGCACCATCCACGAGGTCACGATTTCCCCGACCGGCCGCCGGGCCGCCTACACCGTCCGCCGCTCGGCCCCCGACGGGGCGGCGACGCGTACGCAGCTGCACGTCGCGCCCTTAACCGGACGGGGAGACCCGCGGCTCCTCACACGCTCTCCCCGCGGGGCGACCCATCCCACCTGGGGCCCTGACGGAGCCCGGATTGCATTTGTCCGCCCCGTAAAGGGCACGCCCCAGATCTTCGTGTTGTCGCTGGAAGGCGGAGAGCCCTACCAGGTCACCCACACGCCCCACGGCGCCACCCAGCCGCAGTGGAGCCCTCAGGGCGATCACATTCTGTTTGCCAGCCGGCTGCCGGAGGCTGCCGTCCGTCGCGCGAGCGCCCGGCCCCGTCCCGCCCACCGTCCGGGGCGCAGCGTGCAGGACACCACCCGTCCCCCGCCCACACGGTCCCTCCTGGTGCTTCGGGACACGCAAACCCTCGGTCCCGTCGACACGCTCGAACTGGACGCGCAGGACCGGCCGCTCCCCGGCGACTCGCTGCGCTCCCTCCGCGGCCCCGACAGCTTGCACGCCCTCCCCACCGACAGCCTCCGCGCCCTGTCGTCCGATAGCCTGCGCGCGGTCTTCGAATCCCTCCGCCTCCGCCCCGACACAACGACGATTCCCATTCGAAGCGACACGGCGGCGACCCCGGACGGGGATCTCTTCCAGCGACGACGCTGGCTCGACCAGTCCCACGCCGGCGCGCCCGCCGTCTCCGCGGGCGAGGCCTTCCCGAATGAGTCGTCGCGCACCTATCGCCACTACTTCGCCGTGGAGGTGCCGCACGCCGCGGACCGAGGCACTCCGTCCCCTCCGACGCCCCAGCCTGTGACGCAGGGGTACCGCTCGATGGGCGAGGCCGTGTGGCTTCCCGGCGGCAACCAGATCGTCGTCAGTGGCCCGGCCCCGATTGGCCAACGCGACTCGGCCGGACCCCACAACCTGTACGTGACGGCCCTCGACCGCCCCCGCATCCAGCGCGTCCTCTCCATTGAAGGGCATACGCTCCGGACGCCCCGCGTGACGAGCGACGGCAACACCCTCGCCTTCCGGGCCCAGTCCGTCGACGCTCCCAGCTACGCCCAGACCGAGATTGGGCTCTTTTCGCTGGACGGGCGCTCGGACCCGCAGCTAATCACGGGCGATTTTGACCGCGACGTGCGCACGCTCCAGTGGTCTCCCGATGGCTGGTACCTGTACGCAACGGCCCCCAGCGGCACCGGACGCCCGCTCTATCGCTTCTCTCCCTTTGCCTCCCCCGACACCACGGCGGGTTCTGACGGGCGGGCCGACGCTCCCACCCTTGACACCGATCGCTCAGCCTCCCGCGACACATTTGCGCTCGACTCCACCATGGTCCGGTCGGTGCCCCACGAACGGACGACGGCCGCCTCGCGTCGCATCCGGGCCGTGGACGTGACCGACGCCCTCGCGGTGTACGCCGCCGCGGATGCCTCCTCCCCCTCTGAGCTGTATAGCAACACCGTCAGCTTCGGCAACGAACAGCGCCTGTCTCGCCACAACGCGTGGCTGGACGATCGCCGATTGGCATCGTCTACCGCCCTCACGGTGTCCCACGACAGCCTCTCGGTTCCGGGCCGCCTCACGCAGCCCACCCCGTTTGCCGACTCCCTGCGCGCCCCTCTCCTCGTCCTTCTACGGGGCGGCCCGTCCGCCCTGTCGCGCCCCACGCCCGCCCATGCGTGGTTCGAGCGGCACTACCTCGCGGCGCAGGGCCTGGCGGTCGTCGAGGCGTGGCCGCGGGGATCCGCAGGGCGGGGCGCAGCCTACCGCCGCGCCAACTATCGGGACTGGGGCGCCGGCCCCTTTGGCGACGTGCAGGCGGTCGCGGACTCCGCAGCGTCACGGTCCTGGGTCGACGGAGCCCGTCGGGCCCTGGCCGGACACGGGTACGGCGCGTCCCTCACGGTGTGGGGCCTCGCCCACACGGATGAGTACCGCGCCGCCGTCGCACAAGACGGGGTCTATGCGCTGCCCTCGCTCCTGACCCACCGCGCCACGGCTCCCTTGCTCCCCGACCAGTTTGGCGGCGGGCCCTGGGACGGGCCCTCTCCCGGCGCCCTCGCCCGGGATTCGACGCTCTCGGACACGGTCGCCGTCCCGTCCGATACAATGCTCTCCCCGCGCACGGCGCTTCACGAGAGTGCCCCTGTCTCGCACCTGGACCGCGTCCGCACCCCGCTCCTCCTCATGCAGGGCGCCGCGTCCGCCCCGGTCCCCGGCGCCGACGCCCCCACCGCGTACGGCCAACTCCGCGCCCTGAACCGTCCCGTCGAATACGCGCGGTACGCCGACCGGGGCCCCGCCCCCCGACGCGACCAGCTGGTCCGGCTCTACGAATTCCTGGCCCGCTTCGTGTCTCCCGAGCCCGGCGCCTCTGCCTCTCCCCCAGCCGAATCGCCCTGACGACGCGAGCCGGGGACGCCCCCCTCCGTCGACTGCCTTTCCACAGTGCCCCTTGCCCATGCGCTCGCCCCTTCGCGACGAGTGGACTCGGCTTCGCACCGCCCTCCACTCGCTCGACCCGCAAACCGCCTTCGTGCTTACGTTTGCGGCCGTCATGGTCGTTCTACAATTTACGCTCGGCGGGCGCGCATTCTTTCGCGAGCACCTCACGTGGATGCTGCCGGCCGCGTGGGAAGGGTTGGGCGCCTGGGGCTGGTGGTTCGGGACACAGGGCCTGTTCGGGTTCGTGCTGCCGGCGGTCGCCCTTTCCGTCTTGTTCTCGAACACCCCCAAGCAGATGGGGCTCGGGCTGGGCGAGTGGCGCCTCGCCTCCCTCATCGCGGCCCTCTACCTTCCACTCGTCGCGGTGGGCACCTGGGTGCTGTCCGACGGGGCGGCGTTCCAGCAGCAGTACCCCCACCATCGCCCAGCGGCCGAGCACTGGGGCATTTTTCTCCTCTACGAAGCCCTCTTTCTCTTCTACTGGGTGGGGTGGGAGTATCTGTGGCGGGGCTTTGTGCTCTTTGGGACAGCCTCCACGCTCGGCCTCTACGCCATCTTCGTACAGGCGCTGCCGTTCGCGGCGCTGCACGTGACGAAGCCGTGGCCCGAGGCCCTGCTCTCGATCGTCGGGGGCATCGCCCTCGGCGCCCTGGTGTGGCGCTGCCGGTCGTTCTGGATTGCCGTGCCCATCCACGCCGCCCAGATGATGCTGCTCGACTTCTGGTCCGCGCTCCGCATTCGCACGGGCGCGTCGGGATGGGGGCTGGAGGCGCTCGGACAGGCGCTCGGGGGGCTGGGCTGACGAACGCGGCGGAGGGTCAGAGAAAAAGCTCCAGGGTGCCCAAGTGCATGACGGATCGGACGTACGGCTCCAGCGCCGCCCCATAGCTGAGCCGAAAGTCCAGCGTCCCCACCTCCTGCCGAAGCCCAAAGCCGGCACTCGGCCGCAGCCCGTCGCCGCCCCCGACGCCGAGTCGGTCCACCCCTCCACGCAGCGTAAGCACCTCGAGGGGCTGATACTCGGCCCCCACGCGGGCCCGCAGGCCATGCAGGAGAACGCTCTCGGTTCGGGTGCGCTGCTGGGGCCCTGCCGTGGTCGGCACCACTCGATCCGTCCGCCGTCGATCCCGCCCCAGGAGGCGCGACTCCACCTCGCCCAGCAGCCGAAAGCGGCCGTCCTGCAGCGTGTAGCTGCCCCCCACTCGCACGCGCACCGGAAATCGGTCGGTCGTGCCCCGCCCCCCCGTCGAGGCGGTATTCCACTCGTACTTCGCGAGGAGGTCGGACACCGCCGCCGCCAGGTGCAGCCGGTCCGTCACCTGCGAGGCCACGGCAAGGTCGACCCCAATCCCGCGTGCCGGATCCACGTCCGGGGCGATCTCGCTCTGATACAATGTGAAGGCCGCGCCCACCGACAGCCACTCCGCAAACGCGTTTCCGAACGAAAGCGACAGCGCAAACTCATCGGTCGACAGCGTTTCCGTGTGCACGCCGTCCGCGTTGCGGCCGTCGATGCCGGTCACCCCCGCATGGATGAGGCTAAGGCCCGCCCCCGCGCTGGGCCCGAGGGGCGTCGTGAACTCAAGCGACTGCAACTGGCGGTCGTAGGAGAGCACCGCGGCGGAGGCGGATACGCGCTGCCCGGAAGCCGAGGAAAGCAGGGCGGGATTGTAGTACGGCGCCACGTCGGCAGAGGGGTCCGCCACCTGCGCGTTGCCCAACGACACGCCGCGTGCATCAAACCCCATGCGCGCAAAGGCCCCGGCGCCCACCTCCTGGCCGACCGACGGGCTCCCCATGCCCCATCCGGCCAGCATGAGCAGACAGACGACCCCCACTCGGCTTCGCAGCCCCGCCAGGGCCGTTGTCAGTACGTGGTGCGGATACGTCGACATCACAAGCGTCACGGCTCCGATCAATTGCTAAGCAGAATCTTGCCCCGCACGGTCTCCTCGTTCCCCTCCACGGTGTAGAAGTACGTGCCCGTCGGCACGCGCAGGCCCCGGTCGTCGGTGCCGTCCCAGGTCGTCTCCTGCTGCCCGGCCGGCTGGGTCTCGGTCGTCGACCACACCTTGTTCATCCCGAAGTCGTAGATCGTCACCGTCACCGGGCCCGCAGCGTCGAGTTCGTAGGCAATGCGCAGAAGCTGGTCGCGACTGGGGACGAACGGATTCGGATAGGCGTAGCTCTCCACATCTGGCACCTGCTCGCTGGTCTGCTCCGGGCTGGGGTTGACGGGCACCTGGGCCCGGAGGAGCGTCCAGCGTGGCGTCGGAGCGTCCGCGGCCGACGGGAGCAGCCGCTGCTCCTGGGTCCGGTCGAGACGGAGAAGGCCCTCCGTCGTCCCCACCCAGAGCGCCGATGGGGTCACGGCCACGGACCGGGCCTCTACCTCGGGCGGCAGCGTTTTTGCGTCGCTCTTCAGGGGAAAGTCCTCAATCGACCGCCAGGTCTGTCCCTGGTCCGCCGACACGAACAGGCCCTGTGCGCCAACCGCAAAGACCCGCTCCGCGCGGGCGGCCAGGTCAAAGATGCGCTCGCCGACCAGCACCTTCCGGAAGGTGGCCCCTCCGTCCGGCGTCATCGTGACGCCAAAGCGCTGGCCCTCGGCCCCTCCGCCACTCGCCCAACTCGCCATCCAGATGGGATTGCGGCCGCCCGGGCGCGGCTGCTCGGCCAGGGCCACCACCGTATTCCCCGTGAGGCGATCGGGCTGCGGGCCCGCCTCGAACCGCCGCCACGCCCGCTCGCCCGTCGGACTCACGTCCTGGGGGCGCGACCGGTTGAGTCCCGCGCCCGTCCCGGCCCACAGCGTGCCCGTGTCGTCCATCAGCGTGCTGAACACGAGGTGGTTTTGCCACCCGGGGCCCTCGTCCTGCGGGGGCCCGACGCGGAAGTTGTAGCTGGAGTCCGGGGTGATCGACCGAAGGGTGTCGGGCGGCAGGACCACGCGCGACCACGTTTGTCCCTGATCGACCGAGCGCCGAAGCCCACTCTGGTTGCCGGCCACCCACACCGTGTCGCCCTCGCGTCCCAGGGCCAGGTCCTGCGGGGCACTGTTCGCCTCCTGCACGACCGGCGTCGCGGGCAACGTGGCGGGGCCATACGCCACCGTCGTATCCTCCGGCGCATCCAGCTGATCGGCGCGGCGGTCAAACGTCTCGCCGCCGTCGGTCGACACCAGGAAGCCCCCCGCCGCCACGTTCTGCCCGGCGCTAAAGGCCAGTCCCGCCCACACCAGCGACCGGGGGCCCGCCTCGTTGCGGGCCGCCAGGGCAAAGACCACGTTGTCCTCGTCCGTTAGGGCCGGGACCTGCGCGGCGAGGAGGCTGTCCGCGGGACGGGGCCGGTCCGCCGGCTCCAGATAGAGCGTCAGGAGCGGCCCGCTCCAGAGCGAGTCGCCCGCCGGGGCCAGCACCTGCACCTGATTGCTGGCCACCCCTGTGGTGGGGGCCAGGCGCTGGGCCTCGGCCGAGAAAGGAACGACAAAAAGAAGCAGGACGGCCGCCACGGCCGACACACGCGTCATGAGAAACGAATCGTCGAGTCGGAAAGAATCGCAGTTCGCAGCACTATTCCGAGGCCGGCACGAATCGAACCCGCCCAATGGCCTGATTGCTGGCCAAGCTATCCGAGTCTACGGCAAAGACGCGAAGGGCGTAGACCGCGTCCCGCGTAGCGGGCACCGGCACGGCAAATTCGCGGGCGTAGCGTCCCTCCTCCGTCGCCTGCAGCTGACCGAAGGCCGCCCCCTGGGGATTGGCCACCGGCTCCACTGTAAAGGACACGCGCTCGATCTCGCCGTCCGGATCCCAGGCCTGAACGGAGACGCGCAGCGGCATCCGCACCGTGGAGTCGGTCACGAGATCCGGCGGGAGCGCCTCCGCCTTTACGCTGTCGGGGGTTACCTCCAGGTCCGCCACCATCGGGGCCTCCGTCGCGGACGGGGCCGACACCTGATCGCACCCCAGGAGGAGTCCCCCGAGCAGCATCATGCCCAGTACCTGTACGCTCCTCCACAATCGCAGGCCCATCGATCCGATCGGTTGATTCAGACGTGCAACGGGCTACAGCACCGACAACGGCCGGAGGCTGAAGCAGAGCAGAAAGATCACAATCGCGAGGTAGCCAAGCCCCCGACGAAGGGGCGTCAGCCGGGTTCGATGCAGCACCGGCGGGTGCTCCACCCGAATGAGAAAAATGATAAGGAGCGTCCACACCAGCCATCCGGTGTACCCGAACTGGGTGAGCGCCGGCCCAATGGCCACGGCCCCCATGACTCCCAGCAACAGGCCGGCCGCCCCGGCCGCAATGTGCTTGTGTCGCCGCCCGAGGGGGCGGTACAGGTACGCGTAGAATAGGAGCACCAGAATCGGCCAGCTCAGCACGCCCCACCCGGCCCCCATGTCGGCAAGCGCCGGCTGCACCTCGTCCATAAACCCAATCCCGCCGGACCACAGCAGGAGAAACACAAACGCCTGTGCAAACCGACGGTGCCAGGTCTGCCCAAAGAGCGCGTACAACACATGCCCTCCATCCAACTGCCCCACCGGAAGCAGGTTCAGGGCCGTGAAAAAGAGCCCCAGCCACCCGGCAAAGAGGACCGGGTAGTGGTACATCTCATACATCGGCGGCACATTCGCAAACCCCTGCGACAGAAGCCAATAGAGCGGAGTCTGCCCTACAACCAAAACGAACGTGCCGTCCGCGGGCTTGGGGGGCGAATCGGGGAAGGTGCCGTGCTGCCGGATATGCTCCTTAAGCATCTCGTGTCCCGGCAGGTCCAGAAGATACTCTGGCGGCGGGAGCGTACTGAATCCGTAGAGCAACACGCCCAGGGCCACCACGAACCCCGCCAGCGGCCCCGCCACCCCAATGTCGAAGAGCGTACGGGTGCTCGGGATGGCCTCGCGGATGCTAATCACAGCCCCAAAATTGCCGATCCCGTTGAACGGGAACGGAATGTAGTACGGAAGCGACGTCTTGACCCGATGGTGGCGGGCGGCGAAGTAGTGGCCAAACTCGTGAACCGTGAGGAAGCCCAGGAGGGGAATGGCGTACCGAAACCCGTCGATCACCCACCCCTCCGGCACCGTCAAAAACAGTAGCGACAGGGAGTCTCCTTGCGCCTCGTAGTAGAGCGTCCGATTCACCCACAGGGCCCCGGCGTACACCGTGGAGCCAAGGGTCAGCACAAACAACAGCAGGTGCAGCCAGGGCCGATCGGTTGCCTCCTGGGTCGACGGAGGGACCTTCGGCGGGCGTTCCGACGAGGAGCTAGACACCGAGGGGGAGGAGGGCGAAGACGATTCCACGGAGGCGGACATTCAAGCGCGAAGGGTCAGCCGGGCGGGATAGAAAACAACCTATCGGAGCGCGTTCAGCCCCTCCTCAATGCGGTCGAGTCCAGTCGTAAGCTCCTCCATTGAAGAGGCGTACGACAACCGCACGCCGTTGGGGCCGCCAAAGGCCGCCCCTGGCACCAGGGCAACGTGATGCTCCTCAAGAAGGTAGAAGCAGAGGTCGTCACTATCCTCGATGGTGCGCCCGTCCGGGGCATCCGTGCCGAAGAAGGGCGAGACCTCCGGGTAGACGTAGAACGCCCCGTCCGGCGTCGGGCAGGTCACCCCCTCGATGGCCCCGAGGCGCTCGACCACCACGTCCCGCCGGCGACGGAAGGCCGACACCATGTCGTCCACCGGCTCCTGGTCCATCTCCAATGCCGCCACGCCGGCCTTCTGGGAGATGCTCGACGGGGCCGAGGTGAACTGGCTCTGGATTTTGGCTGTTGCGTCGGCCACCGGGGCGGGCGCCGCAAGGTACCCGAGGCGCCAGCCCGTCATGGCGTAGGCCTTCGAGAACCCGTTGATCGTCACGGTGCGCTCCTTCATGCCGGGGATGGAGGCAAAGGCGCGGTGTTCCGCATCAAACCGCACATGCTCGTAGATCTCGTCAGAGATCACGAACACATCCTCGTAGTCCCGCAGCACAGCGGCCAGGGCCTCCAGCTCCTCGGGCGAGTACATGGCCCCGGTCGGGTTCGAGGGCGTGCAGAGAATGAACGCCCGCGTGTCGTCCGTCAGGGCGTCGTCGAGCGCCTCGGGCGTCAGCCGATACTGCTCCTCGACCCCTGTCGGGGCCACCACCGGCTCCGCGCCCGCAAACCGGGCCATCTCAGGATAGCTCACCCAGTAGGGCGCCGGAATGAGGACCTCGTCTCCCGCATCGCAGAGCGCGTGAATGGCCAGGGCGAGCGACTGCTTCGCCCCGTTCGAGCAAACGATCTGATCGGGGGTGTACGAGAGCCCGTTGTCCCGCTCAAACTTGTCGCAAATGGCCTCTCGGAGCTCCAACGTGCCCGTATTTTCGGTGTAGTGCGTGAACCCACTCCGAATGGCCTCCATCCCGGCCTCGGCGATGGGCGCGGGCGTATCGAAGTCGGGTTCGCCCGCACTGAGGGTCACCACGGGGTGTCCCTGACGTTGCATTTCCGTGGCGCGCGACTTCATCGCCAGCGTGGCGGACGGCTGCATCGACGTCACGCGCGCATTGAATTCGACGGAAGGGGGAGAGGAAGCCATAGATGAAACCGTGTGGATGAGCTCAAAATGTGGGCGCGTCGGGAAGACACCGGCCCGCGAGCGCCTCTATACCGTGGATTGTTTTTTTCGCCGGAGCGCCTCGACCACCGGGGGCGGGACGAACTTCGATACATCCCCATCCCACCGGTGCGCGTCCCGCACCATGGAGGAGCTAATCAGGGCATACTCCTCAGAGGTCATGAAAAACACCGTCTCCAGCTCCGGGGCCAGCTTGCGATTGGCAAATGCCATCCGAAACTCCGAGTCGAAGTCACTCACCTGCCGGAGTCCGCGAACCAGGGCCCCCGCGCCGATGTTGCGGGCACGGTCCACGATAAGCCCCTCGTGTACCGCCACGCTCACCCCCTCCAGGTCGGCCGTACACTTGCGAATAAGACGCGTCCGCTCCTCGGTCGTAAAGAGCGTGTCTTTCTCCACGTTCACCCCGACGGTGACCTCCACATGCTCGAAGATCCGAAGCGCCCGCTTGAGGACGTCGTGATGCCCGTACGTGAAAGGGTCGAACGTACCGGGATACAACCCGAGAGAGCCATCCATGGCGTCGACGAGTAATTCTACGATGGGAGCGTGGCCCCCGAACGGGGCCTTACGGCGACGGCGAGGCCGCCCCCTCCGACGACGTCTCTTCCGCGTCGTCGGCCGGTGGAAGCGGGGGGCGAAAAAGACTCACGATCGTTCGCCCGTAGGGCCGGCTGGTCATGAGGTGCGGGTGCTCGTCGAACCAGTCGTGCGAGCTGTGCTCCAGCGTAAAGACGCCGTCGCGCTGCAACAGGGGAACGGCGAGATCGGGCAGATCGCGCAGGGCGTCGAGCTTGTACGGCGGGTCCGCCATGATGAGGTCGAGCTCGGGCCCGCTGTACTGTTCCAGAAAGTCGACGGCGTCTCCCTGAATGAAGATGCACCGGTCCTCAACGCCCAGCTTTTCGGCGTTTTCCCGGGCGTACTCGAGGACCTGCCCATCCGACTCGACGAAGGTGACGAGCGCCGCCCCCCGGCTCAGGGCCTCCAGCCCGAGGGCGCCCGTGCCGGCAAAAAGGTCCAGCACCTCCGCCCCGTCGAGGTAGATGCGGGCATCGACGAGACTAAAGAGCGACTCCCGAACGCGAGCGGTCGACGGACGCGTCTCGTGTCCCGAAGGCGACTTCAGCCCGTGCCCTCCAAATTCACCGGCGATAATGTTCATAATGCAGAGCAAGATTGATGAGGCCAAGCGGATTCCCCGTTCAGTTCGTCGATGCACACCTTCATGAAAGGAGTCCGCGGGCAAGAGATCCGATTCGCCCGCGGCGCCGTCAGTCGTCGAGCGCGTGCAGGGCGGCGCCCACACAGGGGGCAAAGGCGGACGGCTCTCCCTCCCCCGCCGGCTCGTCCTCAATCCTGGCAAAGGGGTCGAGGGCCGCCGCCTCCGGTCCGACGTCCGCCTCAAGGACCGACCGGTGCGCAGGCGTCATCGGCGCCCCATACGTCGCCACCTGCCCCACGGCGCCCGGCGATACGCCCACCCCGTTCAGAAACGACCGAACGCTGTACCCCAGGTCCTCCGCGTGCTGGGGCGCCTCGGTGTACTGGGCGTGATGCCAGTCGCCCTCGTGCACGAGAGCAAATTCCGTGTGCGTATCGTACTCGCCAGCGAGCAGCGCAAAGGGTGCCCCCGCGTCCGCTGCGTCGGCACGAGGGACGTACGCCACCGCCTCGGAGCTCACCATCCAGTCCCACTCGTCCTCCGTCCCGCCGAAGACCGCCCCGATCTGCGTGCGCGCCGCTTTCGGGACGGCCATCACATGCACCCACTCGTAGGGCCGTCCCTCCTGGTCGGGGGCGGGGCGCACCTCGGCGGCCTCCACGTGCAGGTGAGACACCGTTTCGGTGCCCGTAACGAGGGCGGTCTGCTGGAGCACGTGCTGCCGCCGCTCCCCGGGCGCCTCGGCCGGGAGGGGGACCAAAAAGCTGTAGACCGCGGACGGCGACACGACCACCCGCCCCTTCTCGGCCGAAAGGGCGTCTTGTGCCTTTTCCAATGTGTCTCGCCCCTCTCGCGACAGCTCCGCATCCCCCCCCAGAAGGCCCTGGAGCCCATCCTCCTCGAGCACGTGTTGTCCCACAGTGACCACCGACGGACCGTCGGCGGCGCGGGCAACCTCGACGTATCGCAGCCGACGTCCCTGAATGTGGAGTGCACTAGCGCTCGTCATGTCCCCAAGGTAGACTCATCCCTCACGCGCGAGATCGAACGTCCTCCCGTCAGCCCTACTCCCAGCTCGCCGCGTTGGTCTGCGTGGGATCTCCCGTCAGCGTGCCAATTTGGTCGTCCGAGTCGGGGTCCTTCAGCAGATAGGTCTCGACGCGCCCCGTGTCACTGACGCTGTACTGGAATCGGTTGCCCGTTCGGGGCGAGTAAAACAGCGAATCCAGATTAATCGCCCCCCCAAACACACTGTCCTGCTCATTCACCAGAATGGAGTCGTTGCGGAGGTGAACAAGCATTCCATCAAGGGAATCCGGGAACGACCCACTGTCGCGCTCAAAGTCGATCAGTGCCGTTCGAATGTTGGACATTCGATTCCGAGTGTCTTCCGTGAGCTGCTGTTGGCGCTCAATCTGCTCGTAGGGCTCGGTAATTGAGTAGTAAAGGAAGTACGCCAGGCCGACAATGAGAATGCCCAGCGTGACCTGCACGCCCGTTCGAAGCTGTTCGCTACGCGTCGCCATATGATCGATCCGGTGGGTGATGACAATAATTGGGTTCGAAGTACCGTCTCCTCATTCGCCCTGTTCGTACCCGGCGAGACCGGAGAGTGCGGCGTCGACTGCCGAAAATAGAGGGCACCCGGTCGAAATGCAATCAGGCCCCTCCTCCCGCAGGCGTCGCCGTGTCGGTTCGTCCGAACGCCGTGAATGTTGAGGGTCGTCCACAAACAAACCGCCCCCCACCGAGTTGCAGGAGTGTCCTGTTCGCTTCCCGTTTGTGTTTGGGCCCACTGTTCTCCATGACCAATCTGCTGATCAACGTCGACCACGTGGCGACCCTGCGAAACGCCCGCCAAGAGACATTTCCCGATCCGGTCCACGCGGCGGCCCGGTGCGAGCACGCCGGGGCCGACGGCATCGTGTTTCATTTGCGGGAGGACCGGCGCCACATCACCGAACGGGATGTGCGCCAGCTTGCGGCCACGGTTCAGGGCAAACTCGACTTCGAGCTGTCGACCGAAGAGGAGGTAGTGTCGATCTGTTGCGATGTGAGTCCCGACCTTGCCACCCTCGTCCCGGAACGTCGCGAGGAGGTTACCACGGAAGGGGGACTCGACGTGACCGCGAATGCGGACCGCCTCCGCTCTGTCATCGATCGGCTGTACGACGCCGGCGTGGAGCAGGTAAGCCTGTTCGTGGACCCTGTGCCCGAACAGATCGAGGCGGCCGCCGCGGTCGGAGCCAACACCATCGAGATTCACACGGGCGATTTCGCCGACGCCCCGACGGAGGCCGACCAGCGGGCCGAAGCGGAGCGCCTGGCCACCGGCGCCCAGGCGGCCCACGAGGCCGGACTGCGCGTACATGCCGGCCACGGCCTCAACTACCGCAATCTGTCCCGCTTCCAGGAACGCGTGCCGCACGTCCAGGAGGTGTCCATTGGATTTGCGGTCATCGCCCGTGCGGTGCTCGTCGGCATCGATCAGGCCGTACGCGACATTCACGCCGCCCTGCACCAGCACTAAGTACACCGTCAACTTTGTGTTTACAGGTATGAGCGAACTCAAAATCCCTGAGGCAGGTCGCTTCGAGCGCACCCCGGAGAGCACTCGGTCGCTCCGCTCCCAGC